>JAIRLU010000206.1 GCA_031259215.1 Treponema sp.
AATAGAGTTGTTCAGAAACCTCAGTTTCTGAACAACTTCCGCTTAAAAAACAGCAAAATGCGGAGCATTTTGCAAGACTTGTTCGATAACCAACCGGGTTATTGAACAAGTCCAATACCTATTTAATTCGCGTGAATGAACGGACCCTTTCTCTTATGTACACGTATATGGACTAAGGTCCTGGGGACTTTTTTCTTTTTGTCGAACCCACGGTATATTACCGATCTTTGAGACCCGATTTTGAGCCTTTGCAGGAGGAAACAGAACTAGTATAAAAAAATACCAAAAGGCAGAGCGCAGATAAGGTTTTGGATACATTTTGTATCAAAAAGATCCATTTTTAGCTATGCAGGCTCAAGGGTGGCTCCTATAGCTCCCGACACGGTTCTTGCTCCCAGAATATCGAAGGGCTAAGGTCTTCTGCAAAACCTGGCCCCTGACTAGCCCCGCAGCTTCCCCTGCCTGGTGGGTACCTGGGTTACCCCGGGTAAGGGCTTATAGGCCTTGAAGGATAGGTACTTAAAGGGATGAATATCCAGGGCATTGGGAAACCACCCGTCTAGTTCATCGGTATCTACGATGTTTATAGCCGGACTATAGGAAATGGGGAGTACCGTACCCCGATCCAGGAGGAGCTTTTCCGCCTCCGCCAAGGTGGCCCACCGTTTTTCCCCATCTTCGGTCATAGACTTGTCCATCAAGTTTTCATAATCCGTATCATTGTGTTGGGCATCGTTCAGATTGGAATCTCTACGCCACATTTGGAGGAAGGTATAGGGATCGGCAAAATCTCCAATCCAGGTAGAAAAGCCCACCTCATAGTCGTTTTGTTTCAGCGACTGAAAGTATTGATTATAGGGAACCACGGTGATTTTTACCGGAACCCCGAGCTTTTCCATCCAAACCCCAGCCATAAGGGTCCCGATACGGGAAGCCTCCGCAGAAGGGGTCAGCTTGATAACCAGATCCGGAAGGCCCACCCCTTTGGGAAACCCCGCTTCCGCCAAAAGCCGCTGAGCCTCTTCCATATCTGTACTATCCAAACCTTTTACTTGCGGATATCCTGGAATAGGGTAGATGAGGGTTTTCGCCGGAAGCATGTGTCCCTCCCGGATTTGCTCCCAAGGCAGCGCCAAGGAAAGGGCCCGCCGGATCCGGTGATCGTTCCAGGGCTTTTCCGCGGATCTAATAAAATAATAATGGGTGGCAAACATAGGATTGACCATGATCCCGCTCCGGTCCGTAAGGGTTTCCAGGTTCACCTCCCCGGAAATCCACCGGGCTTCCCCGGAATTCCACATGGCCGTCGCTTCATCCCCATCTTCGGTAAACTTTAGAATGATCTTATTCAAGGATACATTTTTAGCACCCCAATATACCTCATTTTTAACCAGCACCATCCGATCCAGGGTATGTTCTTCAATATAAAAGGGCCCATTAGAAATCGGGGGGACCAGGGACCAATCCTCTTGGTTCAGCATAGACGGATGAATGGGACTAAAAGAATGATGACAGAGCATACTAGGAAAGAAGGACGCCGGGGTATTGAGCTGTACTACCAGGGTTCGCTCATCATCGGCCCTAATACCGATCCGTCGTGGGTCCCGGATCCGCCCTGTCCGGTATTCCCTGGCCCCTTGGATAATATCAAACAAGGAGGAATAGGGAGAATTCGCCCCAGGGTCCAAAAGGGAGATCCAGGCCGCCCGGAAATCTTCCGCCCGCACCCTATCCCCGTTCCAGTATTTGGCATTCTCCCGGATCGTAAAGGTCCACTGCTTTTTATCCTCCGAAACCTCCCAGTGGGCAGCAAGCCCAGGAGCCGGTTCCATGGTAATCGGGTGATACGAAAAAAGACCCTCATATAGTCCGGTGAAAAGCTGGGCTTCATAGGCCAGATAGGACTTCCGGAAATCCAATTCCAATTCTCCCTTGGAAAAGGTTACCGTAAGCTGGTCTCGAACGAGCGACCGCGGCCGAGTTTCCGCGAAATCCGGTCCTTGATAGACTCCCTCCGGATCCGCGAGGCGCTCCTGGGGTCCCCCAGCTAGCGGCACTGCTTCTTCTCGTATAGAAGCGCTTTTGCAGGATACCACACCCAGGATGATAACCATATATACGAGCCTATTCCTGAAACCGAGATCCCTGCTATTGGATTTTTTCATACATACACCTGTTACACTATAGATTCGACTTCATCAGGTACTGGCAGGCACTTACGCATCATCCAGTAGGTGATAAACCCCTTAATTATAATCGGTACTTCCGGCCCTTTAGAATATGGAGAACAAAATCCTACCCCTTCTGGTCAATATCCAGCTTTTTAAGTTGTTCTGCTTCTTCCTTAAGGAGGGTGTAGTCAGAACGCCGCTGGTTTGCCTTGATATAGCTGTTCTTCAAGGTAGAAAGTTCCGGTTTTATACCCTTTATCCGATCCCGATCCTTCGGATCCACCTTCTGCTTAAAATAATCATCCACTGCGTTTAAGATTTTATACAGGGACTGGATATCCTTGATACCCTGGTCGAGGAAATTCGTAAGCTGCTCATCTCCCAGGGCGTTAATTTTTGCCAGGGTCATATTCTGGGCAGAGGAAAATTGTTTTGCCTTTTTAGCAATTTTACTGCGTAACTGGTCAAAATTGACTAGTTCTCTGACCGGAGAAGATCCCGAATATTGATATACCACTTCATAGACGACTGGTTCCGGTTCCTTGTTCACCATCTGCGCCAATAGCCGCTTAATTTTATCCCACAGACTGAGCTTCCGATTTGCGAGGATCCCTTCATTAGCGTCTAATTTTATCCCTATTTCCAGAAGAATCGGAGCAAGTCCACTCATGATCTGAACTCCTTCAACGAGGAAATGCTTGAATGAAACCTCCTGGGTACCGGTCTCTTGCTTATCCTCAGCCACCTTCATGGATTGGAGGATACGTTGCTGCAACTCTGGACCCATAGATGAATAGTCTTCTTTTATCAATTCTTCAAGCAATTCAGTATATATAGGCTCACCCGGCATAGAAGCGGCCACGTGCTTTTTGATATCCCCTACGGAGGGGCTTTTCCCTTGGGGTATACGACTGCTTACCGCTGTGCGTACTTCAAATTTATACACTTCCCGGTTAAAATCAAAAAGGATTTTTAAAGCTGCCAGAATTGAACGGCTTAATCGGGCTAAACGCTGGATGAGCCCTATGATACCCCCCACCCCCAAGGCATCGGTTCCCCTCCGCAATTGATTGGTCATCTCGGCCACCGCCCGGGTAATGGGGGATGAAGAATCAGGAGTGAGATTAATCCAGTCAATATATTTTATAAGACCCAGGACCCGCTTAATCCGGTCAAGGGTAAAATAGGTGGTATTAAACTGATAAAAATTTACCAACACATCAAGTTGTATATCATAATGAGACAGCCGGATAGTAAGTTGTTTATCCTTTTCGGCTTCTGAGAATGCCGCGGTTTCGGGAATTTGAATTTCTCCGATTTGGACATCCTGTCTATAGGGATCTTCCTTGACCATCCCTTTGGTGAGTAACATACGATACAATGCTTCATAGGCGTTATAGAACGCACGGAGATCTTCTTTTAAAGTATCCAATACCGATTTTTCTATATATACCCGCCGAATTTGTATGGCCTCAGAAAGAGCGGTTTGATAATCTTTATCCATGATTAATTTCACTATGCACTATAGTAGCAAATAAATCAATCAAGGGAATTACGATCCCTCCCCTCATGTACCTGGTAGGTCCTAGCATCTTTTTCACCGCTTGTAATGACCGATATATTTGCGTACAAACCCCCAAGGGCGATAGGTCATTTTCGCCTGACGAAGCCCTTCATCCCCGAGATCCTGTTCCCGATTAATATAGGTACATTCCTCAGAGAGGGACGCCGCAAAGGTCTGGTTCATAAACTGATAAATTCCCTTATACTCATCAATGCCTTTCTCAAAATGAATGGCAAAGATGCTCCCCCGGGCTACGGCTTCTCCTAAACACCAACCCGCAGGTTTTCCGTTTATATAATAGATGATCCCCTGCATACCCAGTACCGTACTAAGTTCCAGCGCTTCCTTGGCCGCATGGTAATCCCCATCCTCCCCTTTGTCCTGCCGCCACCGTTCCAGGACCATCATGGCCTGGGGAAGGAGTTCCGGGCTGAGCGGCCGTTCTTCATGGCTATAGGCGCTGAGAAAGGCGTTGACTAAGTTACGTTTCTTGTGATACTTCTTCCCAGGTAATTGGGCCAGATCCGTTCTTAGGTACAGATAGTCAAAATTATCCCGATCTTCGGTGATTTCAATTCCCCACTGAATCAGCCGCTCCCGGTTCGGAGTCAATACCGACTCGGATATGCCTTTCCAGTAATTATGGGTTTTAAAAAGTTCCTGGATCACCTCCTGTTCAGGAACCTCACAAGGACTCATAAAAAAACGGGTACCCTCCCGTTCTCCAGAAATGATCAAGCTATTCTTATGTAAGGCAATATGATAATTATACCGTTTTCTGAACAAATATAGATTGGCAAAGGTGTATTCTGAAACCCCGTCAGGCATCTGGAATAACCGACCTTGTATCTCCGCCTGTAATGCAAAACTTATAGGTACTAATTCAGGATAACAAGATATGGACATTATGATTCTAATATACTCTTTTTTATCTTAATTGCGGTTCCCGGGAAAGGCTGTTTACAGAACGACGGCGTGGGTTGAAAGGAGTCCCTTTGGGGTAAACGGCACGGTGCCAGGCACCATGCCGGATGAGACCGTCCTCCCCAAGTCCTCAACCGGTGCTTCAATCGAGCAGTCACACCGGTTATCCCCTACGGCCCCTATCACGGACCTCCAGGCGCAGGTGCCGACTTGCTTTCATCCTGCAGTCGAAGGTAGGTTACCGCAGAATGGGCTGAGGATATTTCAAGCATCCCCGGATTTTCTCCTTCAAAGAATCCCGCCCCTTGCATCCCTGCTAAGATATGCTCCTTAATACCGGTAGATACTACCACATCACAGATCTCTCGAGCATGAGAACTGGGGCTATGTTCCCCATCTTGCTGATGGGAACGTAATTCCAAGATGATAAACGTGGCCCCCCCGGCTCCGTAATCCAAAGCAGCTTTACCGAATACATCCAGCGTACCTTCTTCAGCAATAAGAGAAAGGCAGGTGAGTTCCTCTTTTGTTTCCTGTTCCGGTTTTTCCGTAGGACTTGCCCCCAGCCGCCGCCAATCACTGGAACCCCGAAGATCGTCCAGGGTGGCGATAACCTGTTCCATAGTGGCCGCATAATGCCGTTTTCCCCGGCGTACATGGAGGTTGACCGCCACCGCCCGGATGTAGGTTTTATACAAAAAGCCCTGCCCCGGCAGATCCAGCCGAGCCTTATGGATGATCACACTTTCCAGCAGTTCCGCATCGATCTTAGGGACAATGAAATAAATGACTTCCTTTTCCACGGGAATGGTAATCCGTAACAACCCCAATCGATCCCGCAGCCCCATACCATGTCCAAAGGAAATCAGGGGTACACAGAGGCCCATCTCCAGCACCGTGGCCGCTAAGGAGGAAGCAGCGCCCCGCTGAACAATACAGTAGATCACCGCATAGTTATCCTTACCCGGGGATCCGCTTCCAGCCAGGGTTTCCAGCTTTTCCATATCAAAGGCCAAGGGGGTCTTTCGACGTATGCTCACGGTTTTGGCATAAATGGAACCCCGACCCGGAAGGTACAGATCCGCGGCTTCCGCGATTCGGCGCATGATTCCGGTTTCATAGGCAGTGGGCGCATAAAACCGATAAAACACCGCCCGGGCTTCTTCCAATTTGGTGGATGAACGCAGTCCCAACCAGGTGGAACGATCCAGGAGACTTATCTGTTTTGCCTGCTGAATGTATACTTCGGGAATGGCGAGGTCCTTGAGGGCCTTATCAATTAAGGGTGTTACCGTACTATTAACGACACAGTTTATTTTTGAAAAAGCGGTTTGTTCAGACATGACATACTCCTACAAGATTGATTTAAAGGGGAGTACCTTTTTTGTTCGAGCGTTGTTGATTATCCCTGAAAGCAGCACCGCAAGAATCGGAAAAACACTGGCGCTGGCAACGACACCGAAAGCCCCCCCCATCGCTCCAGCTCCGGCGCTCTGGCCAATACCCAGACCCGCAGCAATCACCAGGGGCACGGTTATGGGGCCGGTGGTAACTCCCGCGGAATCCCAGGCAATGGCGGCGAATTCTTCGGAAGACACAAAGGTGAGCACTATTGCGAGGGCATAGGGAATACCCAGTAACCACGCGAGGGGTAGGTTAAAAAGAATTCGTCCAAACCCTGCGGCCATGCCTAAACCAACGCCAATCGCGACCATGGATACCAAGGTATTTTTCTTGTAGGTTCCGGTGGTCAGTTCTTCCACGGTAATACCCAAGGCTGCCAAAGATGGTTCTGCTAGGGTTGCGCCAAAGCCCAGGACAAATACAAAGACCAGCACTGCTGCCAATCCTGCAATACGTCCCCATTTAGAGAAAACCGCATCCTCTACCGGAATATGACGGTAAATTCCTGTGGACTCCTGCATTTGAGCCCCATCAAAGGGTACTGCTTTAGGCCCGGTACCATCGTTGATCCAGATATAGGGCTTGGCTCCGGTAGGCCCTGGCACCACAAACCGGGATGACCTATCTACCCCTCGTACCACCACTGCCGCGTCGTTCCTGACGGTCTGCTCATAGGCATGGGGAAGGGCTGCACCTGCTTGGGAACCCAAAGCGGAAATCCCCCGCTCCATACCAAAGCCAAAAAGAAACATGCCGATAACCGTAAAGGCAATACCCAGGAGGCTTACATCCGTCTCCCGGATCCGTTCCCGGACCACGATAAGGATCGTAATCACCAGTACCACGGTGAGGGGGAGCACCGCCATGAGGGCGTCTTTGAGGGATTGCCCGATCTTTCCCGAAACCAGGGCTTTGGGGTTCTTTGCGGAGGTTTGGGGGACCACGACGAGGGGTTTCTCTTCAAGGGCAGCTCCGGGGAAGGAAGCACGGAATTGGTTTTCCTCCAAAAAGCCCTGGGCCACTGCATGCCGGGCCAGGCTTACCAAGGCTTCCTCGCTTCCCGCTACATATTCCGCCTTGCTGCGAACCAGGGGATCTGCAGCAAAGAACTGCTCGGGAGTGGAGGGCCCTGGAACTTTCGGTGCAAGAAAGAAACCCAGGGCAAAGACCGCGAGGACGGGCAAGCCGGAAGCCAGGGTAATGACCCCGAGCCCTGATGCACCTCCCTTGTTACCGCCGGCGATCTTGGAAACCCCGATACCCAGGGCAATAACCAAGGGAACCGTTACCGGGCCGGTAGTAGCTCCCCCTGTATCCCACGCCAGGTTAGCGAGAGGACGGAGGATAGGATCTCCCTCGCAGATAAACCCGATGACCAGCAGGATAGGTATCATAATGAACACCGCGGGTTTAAAGGGCCAGGCATAAATAAACCGGAACACCCCAAGGAGCACTGCCAAGCCCACCCCTACGGCAATGGCCAAGACCAGCCAGGTGGAACCTCGGTTCAGCACCAGGTAGAGGAGGGGCACATCCCAGCATTTCACCACACTCCCTTGCAGTTTAAGAAAGCTGATAGCCGGCTCTGCCAGGGTTGCGGTAACCCCGATAATAACGGCAAACACCCCGACCCCCAGAGGGCCTACCTTAGGAGGCAGCCGCAGTCCGCACTGTTCACCGAGGGGCATAATTCCCAAAAACAGCCCTTCCAGAAAAAACGCCAGTCCTACCACGGTAGCCCCTACGCCGAGGATCACCGAAAAGACATGTTCCACCGGTACTTTCAAAATAAACGTCTGGGCTAGAAAGAGATAGATCACTACAAAGGCAACTGCCCGCAACTGGGCGCCGAGCTTTGATGTGGCATACATACCAATCATCCTGAGCGCCTTAGGCAGGGGTATTTTGATCATACTTGCTTGGGTCATAATACTTCCTTACTTTAAAAAATTATATCATCAAACGGCCTGCAGGATCCGAAGCTGCAGCCCGTAATGCTTTGACCGATGCATCTGCCAGATAATCATCAAAGGGCATCATACGGTCGATGAGTGCATGACCTGCTGGGAGGATTTCCACTATGCGGTTTGCCAGCGAATTGACAAACTCATGATCATGAGAGTTAAACAACACCACCCCGCTAAAAGCCGCGAGGCCCTCGTTGAGGGCAGTGATGGCTTCCAAGTCCAGGTGGTTGGTCGGCTCATCCAAGATGAGTACATTGGCCCCGGAGAGCATCATCCGGGCAAGCATACACCGGACCTTTTCACCTCCAGAAAGGACCTTCACCGGCTTCAGGGCCTCGTCCCCGGAAAAGAGCATCCGTCCCAGGAAGCTCCGTACGTAGGTATCATCCTGATCCGGAGAATACTGCTTGAGCCAATCGGTAATGGAAAGCTCTTCAGTAAACCAAGCACTGTTTTCCTTGGGGAAATACGAAAAGCTGGTGGTCTGCCCCCAATAATAGGCTCCCAGGCTCGGCTTTTGTACCCCGGCGATGCAGTCAAAAAGCGCAGTCTTGGCCTGATGTTCGGTCCCTACAAAGGCTATCTTATCCCCCTTGTGTATCGTAAGGGAAAGGTTGGTAAGCACCTGGGTCCCTTCACTGGTACAGGTCAGGTTCTCTACCTGGAGTACCTTGTTCCCAATCTCCCGATCCGGTTTGAACCCCACATAGGGAAATTTTCTGCTGGTTACGGTGAGGTTTTCCAGGTCCAACTTCTCCAAGACCTTTTTGCGGCTCGTGGCCTGACGGCTTTTTGCCGCATTAGAGGCGAAACGTTGGATGAATTCCTTGAGTTCCCGGGCCTTTTCTTCCCGTTTCTTAAGCTGATCCCGGGCCTGCCGTTGGAGCATCTGGCTCATCTGGTACCAAAAGTCGTAGTTTCCGGAATAGAGGGTGATTTTCCCAAAATCAATGTCACAGATCTGGGTACAGACCGCATTAAGAAAATGCCGGTCATGGGAAACGACGATAACCGTGTTGGGAAAATCCATGAGGAAATCCTCAAGCCAGGTAATGGATTCCAGGTCAAGTCCGTTGGTGGGTTCGTCTAAGAGGAGAATATCAGGGTTGCCGAACAGGGCCTGGGCCAACAAGATCCGGACCTTCTTGGATTCGTCCAATTCCGCCATCATCTTGCGTTGGTCTGCTTCGTCAATACCCAACCCCGAGAGGAGCTGCCCTGCCTGGGCCTCTGCCTCCCAGCCTCCCAGTTCAGCAAAATCCCCTTCCAGTTCGCTGACTCGCATACCATCAGCTTCGGAAAAATCTTCTTTGCTATAGATACGTTCTCGTTCCTTTTGAATGGCATAGAGTTGGGGATACCCCATGATCACCGTTTCAAGGACCGAAAAGTCCTCAAAGGCAAAGTGGTCTTGCTTGAGAACCGCGATACGCTCCCCGGAACTGACCGTAATGGTACCCCGGTTGTGTTCGATTTCCCCAGAGAGTATTTTTAAGAAGGTGGATTTTCCTGCCCCATTGGCACCGATGATTCCATAACAGTTGCCCGGGGTAAATTTGAGGGTAACCTCCTTAAAGAGGGTCCGCTCTCCATAGCTGAGGCTGACATCGGTAATGGTTATCACAGATCCGGACTCCTTTTTGACTTTTTACTAAACAGGTTGAACATACGGGCAATAATACCTTCTTTTCCAGAACGCGCCTGTACCGCGGATACAGGCTCTGGCGTTTCGGGGAACACCGGATTTGATACCATGGCCTGGGACACGGAAACCGCCTCCCTAGAAACATGATTCTGCGAAGGCCCCTGCCCCGTGAGGGATTGCCCGGACCTTTCCTGTCCATAGGAAGTATGAGCACGGAGACCGTCACTTCTTTTTCCAGAGGAAACCTTACCCTGCTTGTCGGTCCTGGATCGGGATCGCCGACGCTTAGGATTATCCCCATTCCCTCGCTGGAGGGTTGCTTCCCGAAGCGGGGCTTTAGGTTCTGGAGAGGGTTTTTGAATTTCGTATTTTTGTTTGTAATAGGCCATCCGTTCTTCAAAGGAAAGATGGGACAGATCCTGGTAGTCAGGATCCTGGGTTTTCCTCAGCACCGGTCCTGCGGCTTTATAGGCAGCACGCTGCGGATCCGTTCTCCTCCCTGGGGATCTCCGTTCATGGCTTCCCTCCTTGCCCCGACGATTACCCCGGTCCTCGGCTCGGCGTCTCCCTTCTGCTTCCTGATGCCCCGGGTTTCTGCTTCTTCTGCGGTCTTCCGGGTACCGCTCGTATTTTTCCATCAAATCACTATGAAACCTCATGCCTTCACTCGTATCCTGGGCATAAAGCCCTTCTTCGGCTATGTTCGCAGGGATCTTTTTCCCGATGTATTTCTCGATATCCCCGAGTTCATACACATCCTGTTCGCCCACTAGGGCAATGGCCCTGCCGGTCTTTCCTGCCCGGGCGGTCCGTCCAATACGGTGCACGTAGTTTTCCGCTTCCGCAGGAAGATCGTAGTTTACCACCAGGGCAAGGCCCTCAATATCAAGCCCCCGGGCAGCCACATCAGTAGCCACCAGATACCGGATATGACCGGCCTTAATATCATCGATAATCTTGAAGCGCTTTGATTGGGGCAGGTCGCCAATGATAAATTCACAGGTGAAACCGTTGATCTGCAGTCGTTTTGCCACGATTTCTGTCTGGCGCTTGGTATTACAGAAAACGATGGCGCTTTCTGGCTGCTCCCGCTGGAAGATGCCGAGAAGCAGTTTCATCTTGTCCTTAGTCGGTACATGGTAGAGGACTTGCTCAACCTCATCAAGGGTTACGGTTTCCGGAGCAATTTCTATTTCATAGGGGGATTTCGTGTACTCCCAGGCAAGGTTCTTCACCCAGGCATTCAGGGTAGCACTGAACAACATGGTCTGCCTTCGATCCGCCGGAGGAACCACCTTGATGAGCTTCCGTAAGTCCGGGTAAAAACCCATATCAAACATACGATCCGCTTCATCCAGCACTAAGAAGGCGATATCCATGAGGTTCATCTGGCCGGATTGATTCAGATCCAATACCCGCCCGGGGGTTCCCACAAGGATCTGCACATTATCCCTGAGTAATTGCTGCTGTGCGCCGTATCCAACTCCTCCATAGAAACTGCCTACCTTAAAGTGCAAGTATTTTCCCAGGATCCGGGCCTCTTCCTCCACTTGAATCGCCAATTCCCTGGTGGGCACCATGATGATCGCTTTTTTTCCCTTTAAGAGGGATTCGCTGAGGAGGCGCTGGAAGATAACTATTAAAAATGCGGCGGTTTTACCGGTCCCGGTTTGAGATTGGACATAAAGATCTTGGCCTCCAAAGGCATTGGTGAGCACTTGTTCCTGCACTAAGGTACAAACTGTATATTCTGCATCAGTGATACCCCGTTGGAGGTCGGGATGTAGGTTTAATTCTTTAAATTCCATATTATATTACTATTTATACCGTATTTTGAGAGAAATGAATAGTCTAGACCGCGGGAAGGCTTATAAAATTATATTTCCTTATATAATAAGGATTTACCCTTTGATCTGCATGGTATCAGCGGGAATCTATTTCCTTATTTTACCAGGGAGCCTGTTTCAAAGCTTCACGGCTTGAAACGGGCTCAGGGAATCAAACAATAACGCCCCTCCCCTGCTGGTCTAGGGACTCCAAGAGCGGGAAGCCTGCCTGTCAAAACCAGGCCCATGAGTAAGGATATAGGTATGAACACAGAACACTATGATAAGCCAGGTCGGCTCTTGCCCCTTGAGGGGGTGCATAATCTACGGGACTTGGGAGGATACCCCACACGGGAGGGTCGGCAGCTTCGTTGGGGCCAGCTCTACCGGGCTGGAGATTTACACGACCTTTCCCCAAGAGATAAAGCCCTTTTAGAAAAGTGGAATATCAAGACCATCGTCGATTTTCGAGGAGCCCAGGAAAAAAAACGGGCGCCTAATGGCGCCTTAGCTACCCTGGTACAGACCTTTGAGCTTCCTATTGAGGCGGGAAGCGTCCTGGATTTATGTGCTACTGAAACCAAGGTCGGTGGTGAGGCCTTGATGCAGGAACTCTATGGCCGTTTGGTAGAAATTGCCCGTCCTCAATACCGGAAATTTTTCAGCATCCTCGCGGATCCTGCCCATACACCCCTCCTCTTCCACTGTTCCGCGGGTAAAGATCGGACTGGTCTTGCCGCGGCCTTTATCCTTTCTGCCTTAGGCGTGGATCGGGAACGGATCTACCAGGATTACCTGCTTTCCGCGGAATACCTTAAAGTGATGATCCAGCAGTGGCTCGTTGCAGAGCCCCATCTGGAAGCGGTTCTGTCGGTTCGGCGAGGGTACTTGGAAGCGGCCTTTGCCACGATAGACGCTGCCTTTGGAGGGATAAACCGGTATGTACAGGAGGAACTAGGCGCCGATGTGGCGGGGATGCGGGAATGGTATACCGAAGCATCACCCTAAGTAACCCGTACTTATAGGAGGGATTGGGAATACGCGAGACCCATACCGGGTAAGCGCAAAAATGTACTCCAAAACCAAGGATTTCCACAAGGTAATCAGGATTACCCGGATGGGTTATCCAGGTACCCAAGGCAGGTACCCAGGTACGCTAAAAAACAGGCGGAACTTTGCATGCCTGGGTTTATATGGTAACTGGTCATGAAGCATTGACAGGATACCCTTCATTTCTTAGATTTATACTATGGTACAAGCTGTTTTCTTTACTGATACTGACTTTGAACGGTATCGAAGCCTCATCTACGCTGAAAGTGGTATCAATTTTACCCCAACTAACCGTTCTATCTTAGAAAGTAGGCTCAAGGAACGGCTTAGAGGAAAAGGGTTAGATTCACCTCAGACGTATTTTAATATGATTACCCGGGACAAAGAAGAACTCAAAAATTTTCTTGATTCCATTACCACGAATCTCACCCGGTTCTTTCGTAATCAACCCCAATTCGACACATTAGAAAAATTTGTAGTTCCTGAACTACTTACTATAAAAAAGAATACCGGCAATACGGTTTTGAAAATTTGGAGTGCCGGCTGTTCCACCGGCGAAGAACCCTATAGTATTGCCATGCTTATGAGCGAAATTTTGCCCTATCCCTGGAAATATGAAATCGTGGCCAGTGATATTAGTCTCAAGTGCCTCATGAGCGGAAAAGAAGGGTTTTATGCGGACAACCATCTGGAAGGAATTCCCGATGCCTATATCCATAAGTATTTTGATAGAATGTCCGGGGGATATAAGGTTAAACCGGAGATCATGGCTAAAGTCCGTTTTGATTATCATAACCTGCAACATGATTCAGGCTTGAGAAACATAGATATCGTGTTTTGCCGGAATGTTATTATTTATTTTGATGAAGCAGCGCAGACCGGGGTCATAAAACGGTTCTGGGATTCTATGGCTTCCAAGTCTTTTCTATTTATTGGCCATTCTGAGTCCCTCTTTGGAATGGATACCAAATTTGAGTTTGTAAAGACCCAATGGGCTACTTTGTATAGAAAATTTATGTGACGGTTAAGGTTTTTTCGGTATATGTATGGCGGCTTTTTCAAAATCTGACATTTTGAAAAAGTCTTTGTTTAGTTCTTTGAATAAAAACGGAATCAAGGAGATGGATCGTGGCTGATGAAATTGGTGTATTAATTGTGGATGATTCTGCGCTGATGCGTAATCTCATAGGTAAAATGGTGGAGTCAACTCCTGGTCTCGTGGTAGCGGAAAAAGCTATGAATGGGCTCTTTGCTCTGCGAAAAATTCCCCGAGTCAACCCTGATATTATTGTCCTTGACCTGGAAATGCCGGAAATGAACGGTATCGAATTTCTTAAAGAGCGGAAAAAGCTGGGTATTGAAATACCGGTGATTATTCTTTCTGCCTTGGCCCGTCGAGGTGCAGAGCTAACCATGGAAGCGCTGGCTTTGGGGGCCAGTGATTTTATCCATAAACCTTCGGATGTAGGGAGTGATGATATCTATACCGTGAAAAACGCCCTCACGAGTATGCTCTTAGGATACGGTAGTAAATATCGGCGTTCAGCAGGCAAGAAGCTGATCTCCATAGATTATACGCAGTATGAATTCAAAAAGCCGGAGTTCACCCATGACAGTACGCCCAGTCCCTCGGCAGATACGTTTCTTAACCACATACGCTCGAACTTAGGGGTGTTTCCCCCTAAAATTCCAGCGAAACCTCCAAATCGGCTGCGAAAGCCCGGTAAAATGGAAATCATTGCCATTGGTATTTCCACAGGAGGCCCTGATGCATTGCGCTTTCTTTGTTCCCGGCTTGATCCGGATTTATCCGTACCTATCGTGGTAGTGCAGCACATGCCCCCAGGATTTACCAATGAGTTTGCCAAAAGTCTGAATCGGGTGTGTCCATTGGAAGTCAAGGAAGCGGAGGAAGGGGATATCATCAAGTCAGGACGCATCTTGATAGCCCAAGGGAATAAGCACCTAGAGCTAGAACGGAAAGCCTTGTCCGTAATAGCGCATCTTTCCGATGCCCCCCTGGTAAGCGGGCATCGGCCTTCGGCAGATGTGATCTTCGCTTCGGTGGCCAAGGTCTATGGTAATCAGGCTATGGGGGTCATCATGACCGGTATGGGCCGGGACGGCGCTGAACAGTTGGGTACTATTTATCAAGAAGGGGGCATTACCCTTGGACAAGATGAGGCCAGTGCGGTGGTGTACGGTATGCCCCGGGTTGCCTTTGAGCTTGGTCATGTGATGGAACAGGTGCCCTTGGAAAACATGGCCCAAAGGATCTGCTCCCTTGCTAAGGGACAGGGGTAAGGGGTTCCCTGGGACAAGGGGGTAGCAGGGCGCCTGGTTTATAGAAAAATCGGAGACGGCCACGTCTCTACAGTTCTCGGAACGGTGCGAGGGGTTATCCTATTCTTGTGGTTCTCCGTGGACCAGTAAATCAGAAAGGGCCTTAAAGATGCGCCGTTTTACCGCACTGGAGTTACCCGTAAATTGGGCAATACGTTTTCGTATATCCCGGCGTTGAGAATGAATGCCATAGGGACAGGTACAGGTGGCATGGAGGATGTCCTGTTCTGCAGCGCAGGCAACTATCTGCTGTTCCTCCACATACCCCAAAGGACGGATGAGTCGTACCGGGTACTTTCGATAAGAAAGGACCATAGGCATGGCAGAGAGTTCCCCTTTGGCGGTCATGTTCATAAAAAAGGTTTCGATGATGTCATCCAGATGATGCCCTAAGGCGATCTGGTTGAACTTATGGGCTACCGCATAGCGTAACAATTCGGTACGCCGCTGGGTAGAGCACCAATAACAGTTCATGTTCTCCCCTGGTTTGAGTCTGCCCATGATAGGGACGAAGAGGTCTGTGAACGGAATGCCCCAGGCTTCCAGCTTCTGGGAAAGGACGGATTTTTTACAACAGGCGCAGAAGTCACTGGAAATGTGGAGCGCTTCCAGTTCATAATAAATTTTAAGGGCCGGGCGCACCTGTTGCAGGGCCCAGGCAAGGACCGTCGAGTCTTTCCCCCCGGACACAGCAATGAGGATCCGGTCGCCCTTACTGATGAGGTTCCGCTCCATAATGGCTTTGATGAGCAATTTTTGCACCACTCTGCCTGCCCCGGTTCGGCGGAAGCAGCGATTACTCATAACCCGGCAGCCTCACGTGGAGTTTCCCGCTTAGGTTCCAGGGCATACCGGGCATAGATATCCCGGATCACCAAACTGGCGAGGATCATCCCTGCTGCAGCCGTAACCGGTACTGCACTGCCATTGATCACCTTTTTAGAACTGCACCATTCACCCGAAAACTCCGCTGCTTCACCTTCCCTGAAGGTCTGCTTTGGACAGAGGCATTGGGCGGAACCGCAGGAAACCGGAATCCCCCTATGGAGGGGTATCTGCTCGGCGCTGTACACCACGGTAACATGCCCCTGAAAACCGCGTTTCCGTAACCCAGACCGGACCAGCCGCGCCAGCGGACAGCCCTGAGTCTCCCAAATATCCCCGATCTTAAGTTGTGTAGGATCCAGCTTCTGCGCCATTCCCATAGAAGCGTAAAGCCGTATTCCCCGCTGGGTAACTGCCTCAATCAGATCCAGTTTATGGGTGAGGCTATCAATCGCATCAATGATGTAGTCGGCTTTTTCAATCGTAAAGCTATCTACCGTTGCCCGGGAGAAGACCCTTCCAAAAGCCTGGACCCTGCATCCCGGGTTGATCTCCAAGAGCCGTGCTCTAAGGGCTTCAACTTTAGCCTGTCCCAGGGTACTGCTTATAGCCTGGACTTGGCGGTTTATATTAGTAACGCATACTCGGTCAGAATCAACGATGGCCAGGTTCCCGATCCCTGAACGAACCAAGGCTTCAGCACACCAGCTTCCCACACCGCCTACACCGAAAACCATCACCCTGGTTCGGGCACACGCCTCTAGGGCTTCAGAACCGGTGAGCAGGGCAAGTCTTTGAAAACGGGGATTAATAGCCATGAATAAGAACCAGTATACCCCAATAACGCCTTTAAGGCAATTGCCCTTGCCGGAAACTTGGATCAACCCCAACCTTAGCGGTAAGACCAATGGACTTGCCGGGCCTATCATCACCGCCAGCAGGGGTCTCATGGCGATGTCCGAGATGCTCCACCGAGAATTCAAAGTACAGGTCTTCTCGGTTTCTCCATGTTTCCCCTCGTTCCCCTAAGAGGTCTATCCTCACTGGTGCACGGTTAGGCGCAATTTTGCTTGACAATTTTTCTTGAAAATACTGTCAATAACGAGCGAAAATGTCACCCCTAAACAGCCGAAATTCACGGGGGATTATGTCACCCTTTTGGACGAAAAGAGTAAAAAAGGGGAAATGTAACAAAAATGAGTGCATTGCCT
>JAIRLU010000094.1 GCA_031259215.1 Treponema sp.
ATTGGACTTGTTCAATAACCCGGTTGGTTATCGAACAAGTCTTGCAAAATGCTCCGCATTTTGCTGTTTTTTAAGCGGAAGTTGTTCAGAAACTGAGGTTTCTGAACAACTCTATTATACTGAGCTATAAGAGGAGTGGAGATGTATGTAGGGCCCGGTCTTTGGGGAAGCAACCCGGTCTACCCGGCTGGCAGGTATTCCCGGTTCTTCATAAAAAACTGACGGGTCCGTTCCTTCTTAGGATAGGTGAAGATCTCCTCCGGCGTTCCGTCTTCTACAGGAATACCGGCGTCAAAAAAAATCACCCGAGACGAAACTTCCCGGACAAAGACCATCTCATGGGACACCAGGATCATGGTCATCCCCGCCAGGGCGATCCGCTTTATCACTTCCAGTACCTCTGACACCCACTCAGGATCCAGAGCGCTGGTGGGCTCGTCAAAGAGCATCACCTCCGGATCTACTGCCAGGGCCCGGGCGATGCCCACCCGTTGCTGCTGCCCGCCGGAAAGTCGGGAGGGATATTCGCCGGCCTTGTCCGCAAGCCCGATGGAGGAAAGGATGCCCATGGCCTTTTCATCGGCCAAGGCCTTGGGTTGTTTCTTGACCACCGTGAGGCTCTCGGTAACATTCTGGAGTACCGTCTTGTTTTTAAAAAGATTGTAATGCTGAAACACCATAGACGACTTGGACCGAAGCCGGTATACATCGCTTTTCTTCACTGCTGCCGCGTTAACCGAAGCATTGGCAATGGTAACCCTACCAGTATCGGGCTTTTCCAACCAGTTGAGGGTTCGCAGCAGCGTTGTTTTTCCAGCGCCGCTCGGCCCAATAATCGAAACAATTTCTCCCTTATTAATGGAAAAACTTATATCCCGTAATATTTGATTGTCACCGAAGGATTTACTGATATGTTCCAGCTGTATCATGAGGCTATGCTCCTTTCGTATTTACGGGCCCGTTTTTCGGCCATTGCCAGAAGCCGGCCGATTCCGGTGCAGATGACCCAGTAGATAATCGACACGACCACGTAGATTTCAAAAAAACGGTACCCCCGGGCGCCGACGATGCGGGCCCGGGCCATGAGGTCGATAATCGAGATGGTGAAAACCAGGGAGGTTTCCTTGATAAGGGATACCAGGGTGTTCGCCAGAGGCGGGAGGGCAATACCGAATGCCTGGGGCACCACGATCCGTACCAGGGCCTGCCTCACGCTCATGTTGACGCTGTATGCCGCCTCAAGCTGCCCCACATCCACCGCCAGGAGGGCGCTACGGATCGTTTCCGACATATAGGCTCCGGCATTAAAGGACAGGGCCACAATCGCGAAGACCATGCGGGGGACACCGTTTACATTGAAACTGGTCCCCAGATATTCGTTCAGGACCCGGAGGATGAGGGGAATACCGAAGTACACCAGCATGATCTGGACCAGCGCGGGGGTGCCGCGGATATAGGACACATAAACCTTGCAGAGGCCTGTCAGGAAGCGCACATTGAAGTACCGCGCCAGGGCCACCCCGAAGGCGATGATAAGTCCTATTCCCCCCGCAATAAAGGCCAGAAAAAGAGTCACCGGCAGGGCCGTGAGGATCTCCGGCGTCGATTGGAGCATAAAGGCCGGATCAAAAATTCTTCCCATTTTTATGCTCCCTTGACCTTAGCTGCCTTAGCTCGGCTACACACTGGCGTCCAGTGCCTCTCTGGTGGTATAGTCTTTGCCGTAGAGGTATTCCCGCGAAAGTTCCCGCAGCTTGCCGTTAGCAAGAAGCTGCTTCAACGCCGTGTCGAACTGGTCACGGAGGGTTTTGCCCTTTTCGGTTTTCGGGAAGAGCAGATGGATGGATATGACCGACCATCCTTCTTCAGTAAGGGGCACCGAACTGATTTTATACCCCAGGGTGTTGGCGGTGAGCTGGGTGGTAATCGTTGAGTTGATGGTGGCATCCACCCGGTCGGTGTCGATCTCCATCAGGGCGTTGGCGATATTGCCGTCGGTATAGACGATTTCGATGTTCGCCCCGGTTTGTTTGATATATTCTTCAAGCAGGGTGGTGGAGGCGGTCCCTACCCCGCTGGCTACTTTTTTGCCCTCCAGATCCTTCAGAGAACGGATGTCGTTCCGCCCGTCCTTGAATACCAGGCTGTAGCCGCTCCAGAGGTAGGGCACCGTGGATAGGTAATACTTCTCTTCCCGCTCCTTACGCCAGCCGAGGTAGCTGGCGAGAAGATCGAATTCGCCACCCTCCAAGGCTACAAAGATACCGTCCCACGCGGTGGGTATAAATTCGACCTGGTATTCCGGCAAAAGCTCAACAATGGCCTTGACCACCGCGATGTCGTAGCCCGCGGCTTCTCCCCGTTCAGTCACGTAGTTGTAAGGCGGCATGGCGCCTTCGGTCCCCACCCGGATAAGGCTGGGGGCACTGCCACCGCCACTCTCTTTTTTAGCCCCCGCGAACAATACCGCTCCCCCCAGAAATAGTACCAGAACAATAGAAAAGTTCCTTGCTTTCATAATCGTACTCCTTAAAAAATAGTTATTACGTATATTTTCTAAGTTATCATAATAAACCCGTACTGCCTTGTCAACTGATGGTATGCCCCAGGGCATCGGCGTTTAAAAGTATATCTCTTTATATAATAAGGATTTACGCATATACCTGCATAGTATCCGCGGGAATCTATTTCATTACTATACAAGGAATTCAAAAAGTAAACGTCGATGCCCTGCCTACACCCCCTTGCGCGAGTTTTTTATATACCCCTACTATAGATTCGTTTAACTGTCCCTGGGGTAGGGTTTCGTGAACCGCGGCTCGGATAAATCGGTTCTTTAAGGTCATGGAACCTAAACGGCTGGTATCAAATAAGGTTTTCACCAATAGAGTTATTCGGAAACATCAGTTTCCGAACAAGTCCAATGCCTCTCTGTATCATTACCATAGGGAGCAGTTTATCCTCTTGTCAAGCCGGGGAAGGAGATGGATTGCATAGACCCCCCAAAATCAGTACAATCAATCCCCATGAATATCGCCTTTGGTCACAGTAATATGGATATAGACTGTCTCGGTTCTCTCCTCTTGGTAAAAAAGCTGTTCCCCGATTACCGGCTGGTCAAGAGCAATCTGATTCATCCGGCAGCACGGAAACTCTATACCCTGTACCAAGATTATTTTGATTTTTTAAATCCCGAAGAATTACAAGGGGAACGGATTGACCATATCATCATCGTAGATACCTGTACTGCCCATCGAGTCAAAGAATATTTCAACCATATCAAGCATTCAGACCCGATGATCCGGATCATGGATCACCATAATCTGGAAAGCTGCGATATTCTGGGAGCCGCAGTGGAGGGCGGCCCCTATGGAGCCACCGTATCCTATTTGGGGAAACTGGCCATGACCCAGGGCATTGCTCTGAGGCCCGAAGAAGCGACCATAGCCTTAGCAGGGATTTACGCGGATACAGGGCGGCTCACCTATGAGAATGTCTGCCGGGCTGACTATGAGGTGGCCGCCTACCTCTTGGACATGGGGGCCTCATTACGGCTGGTGAAGTCTTTCCTGGAGAACATCATCGAAGATGATCAGATATTGATACTGAACCAGTTACTTTTGGTGGCAAGTACCAGCAACATTCAGGGCCATAGGATCCTCCTGAGTTATCTGGAACTGGAAGACCAGGTAGAGGGCCTCGCCCCAGTGGTGGAGAAAGTCATGGATGTAGAAAACCCCGATGCCTATTTCGCCTTCTTTTTTATTCCCAAAAAGAAAACCCTCCTCCTGATTGCCCGAAGCCGGAGAGCCCGAATCGATCTCCACGAGCTCCTCTATGTATACGGCGGCGGAGGGCACCAGGCCGCAGCCGCAGTTACCCTCAAGCACCAGGATGGCCCTGGGTTTTATACCCAGTTTCTTGCCTATTTGGAAGGTTCTCTGAAACCGGCTATCCGGGCCAAGGATATTATGACCCGGAATGTCCACACCATTCGAGACAACCTGAGCCTGCTGGATGCGGCCTTGTTCCTCGAATCCAAAGATCTCACCGGTGTTCCCGTGGTCAACGACCAGGGGAAGGTTTCCGGCTTTTTAAGCCTCCGGGATATTATGAAAGGCAGAAAAGCCGCGCAAATGCACAGTCCCGTTAAGGCCTATATGACCAAAAACGTCGTTGTCTCGGAAGGACATCTTACCATGCGGGAAGTGGAACGGATCTTTTACAAACACCATATTGCCCACTTGCCGATTGTGGAAGAGGGAAGACTGGTCGGGGTGGTAACCCAGTGGGACTACCTGCAATACAAAAAAGCTTCTGCTCAATAAGAACCTGGGGCCAGCGCCCATACACTAGAGTTGTTCAGAAACCTCAGTTTCTGAACAACTTCCGCTTAAAAAACAGCAAAATGCGGAGCATTTTGCAAGACTTGTTCGATAACCAACCGGGTTATTGAACAAGTCCAAT
>JAIRLU010000271.1 GCA_031259215.1 Treponema sp.
GTGGACTTGTTCAATAACCCGGTTGGTTATCGAACAAGTCTTGCAAAATGCTCCGCATTTTGCTGTTTTTTAAGCGGAAGTTGTTCAGAAACTGAGGTTTCTGAACAACTCTAGTATACTAAGCCCGCTTCAAAACGTGAGGTGTTGAACAGCCTCTCATGGTATTGCTATATACAGAAAATACCGGATCCTTTTTTGCGCTTACAACGAGATAATCACGGTATAAATCGAGTATACCCCATACCTTTTCGGTGTGTATGGCAAGCCTGCGTAACCTGCATTTCAAAAATAGTATCAAGCATAAAAAAATAGAAAACCCTATGGTGCGGAGAAAAACGCCGCAACGGTGCAAAGCATTGATTCGACTTTTTCCTAGCCCGATCTATCGAAGCATATAAGTCCTGGTAGACGAAAGACCATGCTGCGAGATGTGTATGGACCAAGATCGTCTTTACCTTCAAAAAAGTATTCGTGTAGAAATCGCAATAAAAAAACCATAGCCCCTATTATCAGTATAGCGGGGATCATCTATCTCACTTGAGTCTAATAATGTATTCCAGTCTGCTTCAGTGGACTTATTCGATAACCCGGTTGGTTATCGAATAAGTCTCCAAAAAAATGTGGATTTCTTAATAAAATCCACATTTTTTATCGCTTTTTAAGTGGAAGTTGTTCGGAAACTGAGGTTTCCGAACAACTCTAATAGATTTTTTAGCCCTACCTTAGCGGTCGTATGTGCGCGCACACTGTGTCTAAACGGGCCAATTTCGTATTACCGCTCATCCAGAAAGGGCGATCCTAGATAGGGTATAAGGCACACATCCGATCTCGAGGAGAAGCAAGAGCAGAGCAGGAGAAAAATCCGCGGTTTGGAGTGCGGCGGTGGGTGGTAGTGGAGCGTCATTGGTGGATGAACCACTGCAGAAACTGCTGGTGAAGTATGAGAAAAAAGGGGAGAACTATCAGGCAGTGGCGGCGTTTGCCTGCGCTATAAGTCTATATCCTGTATGGATTTATTGAGATTTTAGGGTTCCCCTGCAATGCTTATGTTTTACCCCACACGCTGCTAAAACATTCCTACTAGTAGGTTGATTGGACTAAAAGCAGGGTTAAGAAGCACCACGAACCATACGAACCGGTCCGGTCGTCCTTTGAGAGCCGATAGAACCCTTGAAGGCTAGGCCGGTCATCCCACGAACCGCACGAACTTGTGCTGAGACAAGGGGGTGATTTTACCTGACTTCACCGTACCCTTTGAATCAACCGCTCAAGATGAAACACCCAGCGACCTGCAGGTTGCCCTGTTCCGTTCGTGTTGGTTCGTGGGGTTCGTGTTTTTTGAATGGCAGGGGGTTTAGGCTAAGCACGGTACTCGTTGCTCTACTCACTCCTCCTATTATTCACTATACTTACTTCGATGAAATGGTTATGCTCCTCTTTATATCCCTTCGTGCCGGTAGCAGGAGGGGCGCTTATATTTCTTGGGGGTATGGTACTTTTTTCCGGCTGTTATACCCTGAAACAAGGTTTCACCATGCTGGGGTATCTCCATAAAGCAGTCCCCCTCGAATCCCTGCTGGAGGAGGATGCTCCCGAGGAACTGGCGAACAACCGGCGCTTTGTGGAAGCTATTCAGGATATCCTCTGTTTTGCCACCCAAGAACTGGGACTCAAAGAAAGCGCTAATTACACCCGGTACGTTGCTATTGATCGGGACTACTTGGCCGCGGTGGTTTCCGCATCTGCTGCGGATTCCTTTGCCCGGCATGAGTGGTGGTTTCCCGTAGTGGGTAAGGTCCCTTATAAAGGTTTTTTTAATCCTGAAGATGCTCGTAAGGAAGCGGAAAAGCTCAAGAAGCAAGGTTTGGATGTGTGGATCCGGCGGGTTGATGCCTTTAGTACGTTGGGCTGGTTTTCAGACCCCCTCTATTCCTATATGCAAACCTATCCCCTCTACCACTTGGCGGACCTGCTCATCCACGAAACCCTGCATGCCACGGTGTATCTCAAAGGGCACTCCCAGTTCAATGAGGAATTGGCAGAATTCGTGGGGAGTGAAGGAGCGAGACTTTACATGGAAAGGCGTTTTGGCCGGGACGGGGAGGAATACCAGCGTATGGAGGATGCTCAGAAAGACAGTGCCACGTACCTCGCCTTCATACAGGGCTTGATTGCCGACTTGGACGCCTTGTATGCCAGCCCTTTAGACCGGGCAGAAAAGTTGCAACAGAAGGAAGCCATCATCCAGGCCGCGCAAAGCCGGTTTGATGCAGCCTATGAAACATGGTTCCACAGTGATGCATACCGGGGCTTTTCCCATCTGCCGGTGAATAACGGGTATCTGGAACTCTTCCGTCTCTATTACGATGGAGGGGATTATTTCAAGGCCCTCTACGAGGGCTCCGGCAGGGATCTTCCCAAGTTTATCGCCGCAGCGAAAACCTTAAATGCCCAAGGGGATCCGCGGCGTGCCTTGGCAGCGGCCCTAGAACAGCAGTGAACAAGGAATGGGCTTTGGTGTAAACATCCGTTATTTGGGAATATCCTCATCCTAGGGCATCTGAGGGGGAAGAACCATCATCAACCGAGGGCAGCGAAAATTGTTACGGCAGCCTTAAAGCATAGCCTATAAGCGTATCGTTATTAGGTCATGGACCGTATCTACTTAGATTGTGGTGAAACCGTTGAAGTCCGGGATACCGGTCAGGGACCGGATTCCTGTGTGCTCTCTCAAGAGGAGCGTCCTCGGGAAAAACTCATCAGTGCAGGGCCTGATGCGATGTCGGATCAGGAATTACTTGCCATCATCCTTAATGTAGGTATGCGATGTACCCATACCCATACCTTAGCCAAGGAGTTACTGGAACACTTAGATCAGGAAAAAGGTATTCCCCCTGTAAAAGAACTGTCCCTTTTCCCAGGCATGGGAAAGATCAAGGCCTGCTCCATCGTGGCTATGTTGGAATTCGGCAGACGGCGGTGGGGTGCTGCAGGAACCAGGATCAAACAACCCCAGGATATTTACCACCTGATTCGCCATCATGCGGATCGCAGACAGGAACGATTCATTTGTCTTTCCCTGAACGGAGCCCATGAGATTCTGGCAGTACGGATCGTAACCATTGGTTTAGTCAACCGGACCATCGTACATCCCCGGGAAGTATTTGCCGATCCTATCCTGGACCGGGCCAGTGCGGTGATTGTTGCCCACAACCATCCTTCCGGTCAACTTACCCCTTCTACCGAAGATGATGACATCACCCTCCGTCTCAAAGCGGCCGCGGAAATCCTGGGCTTACATTTTCTCGATCACCTGATATTTTCTGAAACCGCCTATTTCAGTTACCGTCAAACAGGCAGACTCTCGTTTTAGCGTATCCCTCCTTCAGGGTTTAACACTTCTTCCAGGGCCGAGTAGCGATCCGCCAAGGCCTCGGTCTTCATACCGTCTATGGAGGTGATGATCGCTCCCCCAGATAGATCACCAGCCGTACCGTACCGGCTCGCTGCCCTGGCGGATACCTGCCCGATCAGCAAAAGGACAATAGAGTTGTTCAAAAACTTCAGTTTTTGAACAAATTCCGATAAAAAACAGCAAAATGCGGAGCATTTTGCAAGACTTGTTCGATAACCAACCAGGTTATCGAACAAGTCCAATATAGCCTGCAAGGGGGAAAGGGTATGAGCAGGGGCCAAAGAAGCCCTGTCAAGGGGATCTTGAGTTGCCTGATATTAAGGAAGGATGCACAGCCGAATGGCGGCGTTATACAATCCGGTAAAACTCAAGGGGCTGGAAGACAAGGCGGCTGCGGAGGGCTTACACCCAAACCGCCCCAAAGGGGCTACTGCTTTCGGCTAGAATTGGGTTTTGAGGCGTGCCTTCTATTGTTATGCGAACCTAAAGATAGTATAATATATGCATGAAAACAGCAGATTACCATTGGGTAGGGCTTGCTGTCCGGGGATACTTTCCGGTTCCAATCGCTTTCTTTCTGTTGCTTGTAGATGCCCCCAACCCTATGCAGCAGGGATGTAAAAAAGTTGAGTAGCATGGGGTGATAGGATGAAGACGCACCCCCAACAGGATTATTCCATGGTCATACGGTATTGGACCACGGTGATACAGCGTAACCCTAAAGATGTAGGGGCGTATTATAAGCGCGGAATGGTCTATAGCCGTACCTTGGAGTATACCAAGGCTATAGAAGACTTCTCTATGGTCATAAAGCTCGATCTCACGTATACGAAGGTGTATACTAAACGGGCAGTGGCATATACTCGTAAAGGTCAGTATGATCTGGCTATCCAGGACTGTACCGAGGCGATACGCCTCGACTCTCAGGATATACTTGCATATACGAGCCGAGGAACTAGTTATGCTATCACTGGTCAGTATGATCGAGCCATCCAGGACTTTTCCAAAGCCATAGATCTCAACCCTCAGTATATCTTTGCCTATAATAACCGAGGCATTGTGTATAATCATCAAGGGGATTATGAGCAGGCGATATGGAACTACACCACTGCCATAGATTACGACCCTACCTATGCTGCTGCCTATACTAATCGTGGTATAACGTATACCCATGTTGGTGAGTATAACCTGGCTATCCAGGATTTCACCGAGGCGATACGCATCGATCCCAAAGATATGGTGGCCTATACGAAGCGGGCGATTGCCTATAAGTATACCGGCACGTATAACCTGGCCATCAAGGATTTTACCGAGGCGATACGCATCGATCCCCAAAATGCACCGGTGTATAATAAACGCGGACTGGCCTATAACCATGTTGGTGAGTATCATCAGGCCATCAAGGACTTCACCACCGCGATAGATCTCGACCCTGTTTATGTAGCTGCCTATACTAACCGAGGCGCGGCGTATAACGCCACGGACCAGTATACCCAGGCCATCAAGGACTTCACCAAGGCCATCACGCTGGATTCCCAGTATGCCCCTGCCTATGCTAACCGGGGGGTGGCGTATAACGCCACGGACCAGTATGACCAAGCCCTGAAGGACTGTACCGAAGCCATCACGCTGGATTCCCAGTATGCTCTTGCCTATGCTAACCGGGGAGCGGTGTATAACGCCACGGACCAGTATGACCAAGCCCTGAAGGATTGTACCGAAGCCATCACGCTGGATCCTATGTTCGGGCCTGCCTATACTACCCGGGGTATTGCCTATGCTCATATCGGTCAGAATGATCGGGCCTTAGCAGATTACCACAAGGCCCTTGAACTCGATCCCAAGGATGTACAGGCCTATTATAATCGGGGAAAGACCTATTACCAGCAAGGCGAATATGACCTGGCTATTCAGGACTTCACCGTTGCCATAGAGCTGGATCCGAACGATGCACGGGTGTATTACAGCCGGGGAGATGCGTATAATCACCGGGGTAACGGGGAAGAGGCAAAAGCAGACTTTGACGCAGCTGAACAGCGCCAGGCCAAGAGTCATTAGTATATGCCTGGTTCAGGGGCTTTTCCTTTTTATCAAGCCCGGCCATCCCCTGCGAACATGAGCCGGCTTCTTTGCAGGGCTTGGCCCTTGGTTATCAAAAGGGGGAAGACCCCTCTTTCCACCCTTCCCCAGAAGCGCTTTATAAGGCACCTTAATACCGGTTGTCAAAGATCCGGGTGGATTTTTTCTCGCTTCGAGGCAGTTCCCCCATACCCACTGCCTTTGCATGAGGAGTAAGTCCTATCCGTTCCTTGAAGGCCGCCTCTACGATCTTTTCCAGGGTCTTTATGGCGGCTTTGTCTTGGAGGGTCGTTTCAAAGAGGAGATTCAGGATATCCCTGCCATTAAGATGATCGATGATGATCTGGTACTCGCTGGAAACATCCTGTATGGTTGCCAAGATTTCATCAACCCGGCTGGGGTAGATAATAGTACCCTTTACCTTGACCATATCATCAGAACGGCCGATCAGGGTATCGATCCGCGGGAACTCACGTCCGCAGGGGCAGGAGCCGAGCAGTTCCCGGGTCAAGTCGTGGGTACGGTACCGGATCAAGGGAGCTCCCTCTTTCTGGAGGGTCGTGATCACCAGTTCGCCGATCTCTCCTTCGGTTTGGACTTCACCGGTTTTGGGATTGATAATTTCGTAATAGAGGTAATCGGTCCATAGATGCATACCGCAGGCGTGTTTACAGCTGATCCCAATACCAGGACCGTATATTTCGGTAAGACCGTAAATATCGTAGAGTTCCACTCCCAGTTCCGCAGCAATCCGCGCCCGCATCTTCTCTCCCCAACGCTCGGAACCGATGAGGCTTTTTTTAAGGGCGATCCTGTCCCGGAGCCCCCGTTTTTCAATCTCTTCCGCCAGAAGCAGGGCATAGGATGAGGTGGCACAGAGTACCGTGGACTGCAAATCTATCATCATCTTGATCTGTTTGTCTGTGTTCCCTGGCCCCATAGGAATCGTGAGGGCCCCCAGCAGTTCCGCCCCTCGCTGGAACCCGATCCCCGCAGTCCACAGACCATAGCCCGGGGTAATATGCACCCGATCCAGGGGGGTAACCCCTGCGGTCTCATAACAACGGGCGAACATCACCGCCCAATCATCCACATCTTTTTGGGTATAAGGAATGATTACCGGAGTCCCCGTGGTACCTGATGAGGAGTGGATCCGGACAATCTCCGCTTCCCCTACGGAAAGGAGCCCCAGAGGATAGGCCTCTCGGAGATCCTCTTTTTCAGTAAAGGGTAACTTTTGAAAATCCGCTCTTGTTTGTATATCTTCCAAGTGTATACCCTGAAAATGTTTCTTATAAAATGCTCCTTCCATAGCATGAGCCATGCTTGCCTTAATCTTGGCTAATACTGCCTCGGTCATATCCATACGATTCCTCCTTTGGGTATGTTTTTTATTGAACCTGTTCGGAACCTGCAGGTTCCGAACAGGTTTTTTGTATAGAAGGTCCAAATGTTTCTGTATAACAGTACAGTACCATACACCAGGTATACAATAGGGTTCTGGCTATAAGGCTTTATCCCTAAATAACTAAAAAGAACCCTCCGATACAAGAACAGGAGGGGGCCGACCTCCCCTGGACGCCCGGAAGGTGCTCCTCCAGGAGTTTGGCGCTTCAAGCGCCCTTGTCTCTGGTAGTAACCGGGGCTAACCGGCACGATATATCTCAACACCCTGCTGGATGGGTTCGGTAGTACCCGTTCTGATATAGTTGAACAACCTGAACAACTTTGTCTTGATAACGACTATTACTGAGGGCCGTCATTGGAAACAGTGGTAATAGGGGGACATTCCCCCAATCAAAAGCTGGGGAAAAGGGAAAAGAGAGAAGAAGAACAGGGAATATAACGTCCGGCGCTGGGTGGTTGAAGTTTCCTGTCCTGGATAAATCGTTTGTGGAAACTGCCGGTACACTTTGAAAAAATGACAGGATCATACGAAGGCCTGCTCATATTTACCTATGCTTTTATTGTTTTCCGTAAAGCCAATATTATTTAAGGATAAGCTCTTACGCCTGTGGTGGGCGCGCCTGCGGCGGGCGTAGCAGGGGGCTGCGTGGTTAGGGATAAGGGCGCATGTCCCTTCGTTTCTGTTACTAGCGGAGCGTCATTAGTTATATTGTGGGCTTGGCCCCGAAGCTCCAAGCGCAAGAAGCAAGGGGCGCCTCGTTCCCTTATCACCACTGCCCTATAGGGGCATTAAGCCCGCTGGCGGGCGCCTGCGGCGGGCGTAGCGGGGGGCTGCGTGGTTAGGGATAAAGGCCCACGTCCCTTCGTTCCTGCTACTAGCGAAGCGTCATTAGCTCTATTGTGGGCTTGGCTCCAATGCGATAAAGACCTAAAAAGGCAGGTATGAGGTACGCACTAGGGCAGGTGTGAACCTCACACTAAGGCGAGTGCGAGACTCTCATCAAGGTTGATGCAAACTTGCATCAAGGCGGGTTAAGATCCTCATCAAGGTTGATATAAACTTGCATCAAGGCAGGTGTGAGACCCCCGACTGCTCAGCGTGCTAGATCCCCAAACTTCTGGAAGGTTTATCCCAAACCCTAGGGGGCTTGAAGCAAGGGGCGCCTCGATAGCTTATTACCACTGCCTTACAGGGGCATTCAGTCCGCCGGCGGGTGGGGGGAATGCTGACATTATATATATAAGGAGTGTAACAGATGAAAGCATATCATCGGTTTATGGTAGGGATCGGGATACTGTTCACCGGCATGAGGCTTGAAGCAAGGAAGCGGCAAAAACCTGAAGCAAGGGGCGCCCCGTTCCCTTACTACTCGGCCAGTCGCGGGCATTAAGCCCGCTGGCGGGCGCCTAGCGGGGCGTCTTGTCAATAGGGAAGGTTACACGTTACAGTAATCTATGCTTGAAAATTTCATTAAAGTGCTGTTCGGTTCCCAGCATGAACGGGACCTTAAAGCACTATTACCTATATTACACCGGGTCAATGAAAAAGAAGCCTGGGCCGCAGGACTTCCGCCAGAGGAATTTCCTCAGATGACCCATCAATTCAGAAACCGCTATACCCAGGGAGAAAGCCTGGATGATCTGCTCCCCGAGGCCTTTGCCCTGGCCCGGGAAGCAGCCCGACGAAACCTGGAGGAACGACCTTACGATGTGCAGGTACTGGGATCCATCGTGTTGCACCAGGGAAAGATTGTAGAGATGAAGACCGGAGAAGGGAAGACCCTGATGAG
>JAIRLU010000010.1 GCA_031259215.1 Treponema sp.
ACTACGCCCACTGCAAGTGCTTGAAAATCCTTGCTATAAGGAAGCATACTTAATTAAGAGGAAACAATGAGTGCCCCCCTTTCCCCTTATCATCTTGGTAAGGCCCGTGAACTGTACAATCTATTTAACGTATTTAATGCCCTTTCCTGGTCATTTCTTACGGGTAATATTATCACCCTTTTTGCTATGCGGCTTAAGGCATCTTCCACCTACCTGGGCAGTATTGGCGCGCTGCTCTATATGGCTTTCTTTTTTCTTCCTTTAGGGAAAGTTCTGGCCAAACGGTTTTCGATCATCAAGATATTCAGCGTTACCTGGATAAGCCGGTCTATCAGCATGATACCCCTGCTGTTCGTACCCGTGGTGATTTCTACGGGCCATCATGATATAGCTTTGAACCTGACCCTCCTGGGAGTAGCCTGTTTCCACGGGATCCGGGGAGTGGGGATGATCGGCAATAACCCGGTGTTAAGTAATCTGGCTATGGGTCCGGATCGGAGCAGTTATATGACCCAGATCCAGATCATCAATAGCGCAGTGGGGATGTTTGCAGGCTTTATCATCGCCCTCTTATTGGGACGGGACCCTCCCTTGTACCTGTATAGCATCATTATGGTGGTGGGTATTGGCTGCGGCATCATCAGTGGAGTTCTGATGCAGAAGATCCCTGAACCCCCAGTTGAACCTGAAGAAAAAAGGAGCACCTTGAGGGATGTCATTAAACATGCCTTTTCCACTCCTTCCCTGCGGCAATTTATCCTCATCCTTTTCCTCGTGGCCTTAGTCTCAGGGGTGTCCCGATCCTTCATCATCGTCTACAGCAGGGAGGTGTTTGCCCAGACCGACGGCATGGTCTCCCTGTATACGGTCTTCGGCGGACTGGGAAACCTGCTTATCGGACTAGCCATCAAATTTCTCGTCAGCCGGATTGGAGCAAAACCCATCTTTATTATCTGCGTCATCATCGGCTTGGCAGGGATGATCCCGGTTGTATGTATTCCTCAGAGCATGACGGATAATTTCAATACCCTGGTGCTGCTGTTGAGTTTCATTTTTTTTATCTTGAATTTCGGATTTCTCGGTTCTGAGGGGATAGCTCAGACCTATTTTCTCGGACTGGTCCCTATGGAATTAATGCTGGATATGGGGATCCTCTATTTTTTGGTGTTTGGTATAGCCGGTGCAGGAGGCTCCTTGCTTACCGGTTTGTTTCTTGATTTTCTAGGGGGGGCCGGGGTTTCCATAGGCATTGCGTTTAAGGTACTGTACCTGATCCTGGTGGCGCTGACCTTGGTGACCCTGTTCCTCCAAAAGAAGCTGGTTCCCCTGGGAGCCCTTCCCTTCCGGGGGGCGCTGGAAGTGATGTTTTCTTTCCGGGATCTCCGGGCCATTACCCTGCTTGATAGGCTGGAGAAAACCAAGGATTCAGAGGAAGAAGCAGCCCTTCTGGAGGCGCTTCACGATACTCCCTCCCAGCTTGCGGTCAAGGGTCTCCTGGACCGAGCCAAATCTCCCCGGCTCGCGATACGTATGGAAGCCATCCGAGCCATGGAAGCCCTGGATGTGCTCACCGAAGCAGCGGAACACGCGCTCATGGAAGATATCATCCACAATCCCTTTACTACTGCCTATATTTCTGCCCGGATTTTGGGGAATCATCGGGTTTTTCCGGCAGTTCCCCTTTTACGGGAATTAGTACATTCCCAAGACTATATGCTGGCTGGGGAAGCCATCATTGCCCTGGCAAAATTGGAGGATGAAGCCTTTCGATCCTATATTGAGGAAATCATCCTGCAAACCACCAACCCCCGGCTTAAAATCATGGGGGTCGAAGCCTTTGGCATATACCGGTCCCCCCATTCTCTTTCGGTACTTCTGGATATACTTAGGGTGGCCAATCCCCCGCCCTATCTACGGGACGAAGTGGTTCTGGCTCTGGCGAGTATTCTGGATATCCAAAATGAGTTTTATCCTTTGCTGGTCCGTTTTTTGGAGGATTCCACCTTGGTACCGGCGCTGGCCCTGGACGAGGCTGAATCAGCTTATGAATATTACCATACTACCCACGGAAGCTGGTTCCGGCGGAGACGGACCAGTTTAACCTTCAGTAATACCCAGGCCAAGGCCTTACAACCTGCGGTGAGCGCCTTGATCACCGAGTCCCAGGGGGCGCCCCTTGCCCGATGGATCCTGGAATTACCGGGGAATTTAATCAACCCCATAGCCCAGATAGTCTTGTCCGAAGCGGTTTTGGATGATGAGCTTATGGCCTTTGAACGGCTGCGGCTTTTAATCGTCCAGTGGGCTTCCCATACCTTACGGGTCTGGGCCAATACACTGAAAGGGAACCGCCGTCCTCGATCTACCCCATGAAGCGCCTCCAAAGGCGTGGGATCTGGCTCTCAGGCGGTTACGCTACCGTAACCCTGGAGCACGGCCAAGGCCCGATCAATCCGGGCAAAGGAGCGGGCCGCCCCGAGAATCCGAATCGTACCAAAGAGAGGCGGACTAACCCGCGCCCCGGTCAAAGCCACCCTGAGGGGCATCATGAGGTCTCCCAGCTTTACCCCTTCCTTTTCAGCCCGTTCCTTGATGAAGGCTTCGGCTTGGGTATCTGATAAAGCGGCTAAGGGTTCGACCAAATCCCGGCCTATACCGAGCAATCCGATGGTCTGAGAGAGATCCAGCTTTTTCGGGATGAACTCCGCTGCTGCTGGAATCAGGGGCTCTGCAAAAAGATAGCTGATTTTATCCGGGATTTCATGGAGAAAAGAGACCCGTTCTTTGATGAGGGCCATGGCTGCAGTAAAGGCAGCGCGCTGCCCTGCATCAGGGGCAGTCCCAAGCTCCCCGAAAAGCCCTGCATTCACCCCGTAGGGAAGGGCCAGGGCTGCCAGGGCTTCATCGGTTTTCATACGGATATACTGACCGTTGTACCAAGCCAGTTTCTTGTAATCAAAAACAGCCGGGGCCTTGCTGAGTTTATCCAAGCTGAACCGGGAACAGAGTTCCTCCAAAGTATAGAGGTCCTTTCCCTCCTCGTAGGAAGCTCCTAAAAGGGCCACATAGTTGATCAGGGCTTCTGGAAGATACCCTTGACCGCGGAATTCGTCGATACTGGTGGATCCGTGGCGTTTACTTAATTTTTTTCCGTCCTGCCCCATCACCATGGGCAGATGGCAGAACACAGGGTGGTCCCATCCGAAAAGCTGGTACATGATCACATGCAGGGGAGTTGAGGGAAGCCATTCCTGGGCTCGGAGCACATGGCTTATGCCCATGAGGTGATCATCCACCACATTGGCCAGATGATAGGTGGGGAAGCGGTCTGATTTGAGCAGCACCGGATCCGGGGTAATAGCATCGTTTTTCCATTCGATATCCCCCAAGAGTTGGTCGGTGAAGCGGGTGGTTTCTCCCAGGGGGATTTTGAGGCGTATCACCGCTGCTTCTCCCGCAGCGATTCGAGCCGCTCCTTCCGCGGGGGAACGGTTTCTACAATGCCGGTCATAGCCGGTTTCCTTGGCATGGGTCTTGGCCTGTTCCTCCCGCAAGGCATCCAGTCGTGCGGGGGAACAGAAACAATAATAGGCTAGGCCCTTTTCCACGAGGGCCTGGGCGTGTTTTTGATAGAGGCCAAACCGTTCTGATTGGATATAGGGGCCCACAGGTCCGCCTCTATCCGGGCCTTCATCCCAGTGGAATCCAAGCCACGTAAAAGTATCGTAGAGATTTTGTACAAAGGCATCATCAAAGCGGGTACGGTCGGTATCTTCAAGGCGAAGAATAAAGGCGCCCCCTTGGGATTGGGCGAACAGGTAATTGAACAGGGCAGTTCTCACGCCCCCTATATGCTGCAAGCCCGTAGGCGAGGGGGCATAACGGTCTCTGATTTTCATAATACCCAGTATATCCTATCCCCCTGGATAGGGTAAATACATACAGGGTCTTTGCGTTTGAGGGAGGGAAGTGTGCTGCACCTTTATCCTGTTCGTTTTGCTTCCCTCTTGAAACTTATTTTAAAATAGGGATATGCTTAACCTATATAAGCGGTATATAAAGAAATAAAGAACCATGAGGAGGAAAAATCATGAGGAAAAGAATGGTGTTTTGTGCGGCTTTGATCGCAGCTATGGCAGGAGCTTCGGCCTTTGCCGGCGGGGCTAAACAGCAGCAGCAGAGCGGAACCCCTGCGCCTACAGGATCCGGGGCTTTGGGTATTACCGTGCGTTTATTAACCGATGCCACTGGAATAGACGATAAGTCTTTCAATGCAGCGGCATGGCGGGGAATCCTGGAATTCTACGGGGATACCTGGACCAATACCTCGCAGCGGGGTAAGGCCTACGATGTGGTAACTGCCCAAACCCAGGATATGTATATCCCCAATCTCAAGCAGGCCACCGACGAACAGTACGACCTGATTGTGGCGACGGGCTTTACCTTTGCAGATGCGGTCACTGAAGTTGCCCAGAGTAACCCAAACCAAAAATACATGATCGTAGATGTAGACTGGGTCAATCTTCCCAATGTATTAAATGCGATCTTTGCTGAACATGAAGGCTCCTACTTAGTTGGGGTTGCGGCAGCGCTCAAAGCCCAGGCTGATGGCATTGAAAACCCCAAATTCGGTTTTATCGGCGGTGTTCCGGGTGCGACGATCACCAAATTTGAAGTCGGCTTCGTGCAGGGGGTCCTTTCGGTACTTCCCCATGCTCAGATCCTGGATTACTACGTCAATAGCTGGGGTGAACCGGGGCTTGCCAAGACCCAGGCCAAGAACTGGTACGATTCCGGGGTCTATGCTATCTATTCCGCTGCCGGAGGCAGTGGAAACGGAACCATCGCCCAGGCTAAGGAATACCGGATTCAAGGCAAAAATGTGTGGGCCATCGGGGTTGATTCAGATCAACATGAAGAAGGACTGTATACGGCTACTGAATCCGCGGTCCTGACCTCCATGATTAAGCGGGTTGAAACCAGCTTGCTCTATGGCCTGAATGGAGTAAAAAATAATACCTTCAAAGGGGAAGTGATTACCTTTGATGTGAAAGTCGATGGAGTGGGCTATTCCACTACTAATTCGGCTATAACCAAGGATATTCAAAACCGAGTGGAAGCAGTAAAACAGCAGATTATTTCCGGCCAAATCAAAGTGGCTAGTACTAATGCTGAAGCCAAAACCCTGCCCGGCTTCCCCCAAGATTTGAAAGCCTTAGATAATTAAGTTTCAGGAAAGCCTTTTCGGGGGCGGCGGCGCCTCCTGTTCAAACACCCCCGGAAGCGCTTCATGATGGAAATTGGGGGTGTTATTGTCTAAACCTGCCATTGAAATGGTGCATATCACCAAGATTTTTCCCGGGATTATTGCCAACGATAAAGTCAATTTTACCGTAGACCAAGGTGAAATTCATGCTTTATTGGGAGAAAACGGCGCGGGGAAATCAACCCTCATGTCTATTCTCTTTGGCCTTTATGAACCTGATGGGGGTATTAATAAAATATGGGGCCGGGAGGTGCGGATCCGTAATCCTAACGACGCAACCGCCCTTCATATCGGTATGGTACATCAGCATTTCAAGCTGATACATAATTTCACCGTTACAGAAAACATTGTGCTCGGTCTTGAACCCCGCACTCCCTGGGGGAACCTGGACCTAAAGACCGCGGAAAAGCGGGTGAAGGAACTCTCGGAAACCTATGCCCTGGCAGTGGACCCCCATGCGTTGATTGAGCATATCACCGTGGGTATGCAGCAGCGGGTGGAAATCCTCAAGATCTTGTACCGGGATGCGGATATTCTTATCTTTGATGAGCCTACCGCGGTGTTAACCCCCCAAGAAATTGATGAGCTTTTGGCCATCTTCCGCCGGCTCAAGGCAGAGGGAAAAACCATCGTATTTATCACCCATAAACTTAAGGAAATTAAAGCGGTGGCAGACCGCTGTACGGTCCTGCGCCGGGGTAAATCCGTGGGAACCGTGAGGGTAAAGGACGCGGATGAACAGGAGTTAGCGGAAAAAATGGTAGGCCGGACCGTGAATTTCCGGCTTGTTAAGCAAGATTCCTATCCTGGGGAACTGATTCTCAGCATTGAAGATTTAACCGTTATGGGCCCCAAGGGGGTTCCGGCAGTGAAGAACTTTTCCCTAGAAGTGCGGGCAGGAGAAGTGGTAGGAGTTGCCGGGGTAGACGGTAATGGTCAGGCCGAGTTGGTGGCAGCTATCTCCGGGTTGCTTCCAGTTAAATCCGGGCGGATCCTCCTTAAAGGGAAAGACATTGCCAAAGAAAGTATTAAAAATCGCAATGAGGCAGGGATTGGTTTTGTCCCGGAAGATCGGCATAAGTACGGGTTGGTCTTGGATTTCCGGCTGGACGAGAATCTCATCCTGAAAAGTTACCATAAAAAGCCCTATTCCAATCGGTTCGGATTTTTACGGTTCTCCGCGATTGTAGGGCATGCGGAAGACCTGATACGCCAATTCGATATACGGGCGGGAAACGGTGCAGCCACTTTCGCTAAATCCATGTCCGGTGGTAATCAACAGAAAGTGATCATTGCCCGAGAGCTGGATGTCTCTCCTGATCTGCTGATCGTGTCCCAGCCTACGAGAGGACTCGATGTGGGAGCCATCGAATACATACACCAGCGTATTCTGGATGAGCGGGACAAGGGACGGGCAGTGCTGCTCGTATCCTTTGAACTGGATGAAATCCTGGGGCTCTGTGATCGGATTGCTGCGGTTTCAAAAGGATCCGTGGCAGGGCTCGTCTCTGCGGCAGAAGCGGATGAGAAGCGTATTGGGGCCATGATGGGGGGCATTACGGGAGATGCCGCCATAGGAGTAGGGTATGGTTGAACCATTTCGGGATTCTGCAAAACAACGGGCTGCCATCCGGGAACATCTCCTCGAGGTATTTACCGGTTCCAACGGCTTTTTATCCGTAACCGTGGTGATTTTGGGCTTCCTGGTGGGAACGGTTCTGATTCTTGTGGTGGGCCGGAGTCCTGGGGGCATGTATTCCGCGGTGGTCCAGGTGGTTTCCGGGTTTGACTTGCGGCGCTGGATCCTGGTGGAAGGTCCTGTTGCTCAATGGCTTACCAAAACCTTGGGTTGGGAAGTCCGCCTCCCCCTGTGGAATGTACGCTACATTGGAGAATGGTTGGTCATGTCCATGCCCCTCATTCTCTGCGGCTTCTCCATGGCCTTTGCATCCCGGACCGGACTGTTTAATATCGGTGCGGAAGGACAGTACATTGCGGGCCTTACGGCGGCTCAGTTTATGGCCCTCTACGGTCCCCCGATTCCAGGACTCCACTGGATCTTGGCAGTAGGAGGGGCTATTCTTGCAGGAGCTTGCTGGGGGGGAATCGTGGGGTTCTTAAAAGCCCGGTTCAATGTATCTGAAGTGGTTGCTACGATTATGATGAACTACATCGCCTTCTATGTTTCCCGGTATAGTACCATGCAAATTCCTGGAGCCAATACCTTTCAAACCCCTCCCCTGCCCTCCACAGCCCGGCTGGTCAGTCCCTTTTTGGAATCCATCACCAATGGTTCTCGGTTGAATTATGGACTGTATCTCACCATAGGAGGAATATTTTTGTTCTGGCTCATTATGGGAAAAACCAGATTCGGCTATTCCTTACGGGCTACGGGATTGAATAAAGATGCCGCCCGGTATGGGGGAATCAGCGTAAACGCCAGCATCACCGCGGCTATGGCCATTGCCGGAGCTTTTGCAGGACTTGCAGGGGCTATAGTTTCCCTCGGAGTGTTCCCTGCCGGGCGGGTGCTCTCGGTCCAAGATGGCTATGGGTTCGACGGTATTGCGGTGGCCCTTGTGGGGAACAGTACTGCTGGGGGAACCGCCCTGGCAGGGCTTCTTTTCGGCATGTTAAAGTCCGCCCAGCCCTTGATGCAGTCCCGGCATATCCCCAAGGAAATTACCTCGATTATTATGGGCCTCGTGGTGGTCTTCATCTCCCTTCGAGCAGGGGTGCGGATCATCATCGACTGGCAGCTCAAAGAAAAAGCCCGTAAAGGGAGGATAAACGAATGACCCTGTTTTTGAGTACCCTCGTACACATGCTTCCTTCAACGCTCATGATCGTGGCCCCTATCTTAATTGCCGCCACCGGAGGACTCATCAGCGAACGATCCGGGGTGGTAAACATCGCCTTAGAGGGGCTCATGGCTATCGGGGCCATGATTGCGGCCACTACCCATGTGCTTTTAGAGACCACCATCGGGTTTTCCATCCCCTTGGCTTTACTGCTGGCTGCCCTGGGGGGCTGTCTTTTCTCCCTCATCCATGCTTTTGCTTCCATAAGCCTCCAGGCGGATCAGGTGATATCCGGAACCGGGATCAACCTCCTCGCCACCGGAATAACCGTGTTTTTTTGTCAGCTCCTCTTTCAAATGGACAGGACCATGAATCCCAAACTGGGGATGCTGCCCGGTCCAGGGGGTATCTATCCCACCGTGTGGTTAGCCCTGGTGTTGTTAGGGATTACCTGGTTTGTGCTCTATCGGCGGCCCTGGGGACTACGGCTCCGTTCCTGCGGCGAACATCCCCAGGCCCTGGCTTCTGCAGGGGTCAACGTCCTAAAGATCCGGTACATGGCGGTCCTCATCTCTGGGGCCTTGGCAGGACTGGCAGGAGGCTGCATCGTGTTAACGCAGGATATTCAATACACCGTAACCACCATCAATGGAAAGGGCTTCATTGCCCTAGCTGCGGTGTCTTTTGGACGCTGGCTTCCCCTGGGGATACTGGGTTCTTCCTTCCTTTTTGGCGCGGCTTCGGCCTTGGCGGTGAATATTATCAACATCAAGGTCCTGCAATTTCTCCCTTCAGAATTCTTTAACGCCCTACCCTATGGCATCACCCTGGTAACCTTGGTATTTTTCAGCGGTAAGGATTACGCCCCGCGAGCTGCAGGGCAGCCCTATGACAAGGGGAAGCGGTAACTTGGAAAAAATGTACAGGTTATGCAATACTTTGTACATTAGTACTAGACAAAATCCTGGTAAATTTGGTATATTAAGTATAGTGGCGCCGTACCCAAGCGGTAAGGGAGAGGTCTGCAAAACCTTTATGCGACGGTTCGATTCCGCCCGGCGCCTTATCCATGAAGAATGAGGGAACTCCCTCGGTGATCAAAATCATTTACCCAATGCAAATATTCTCTCAAGGGAGGATGTTCCTCTGTTCCTATAGAGAGGGGTGTTCACCCCACGGTGGCCCTAGCTATGTCAATGTAAGAACTATGCCGTTCAGATTGAAGGGGGAACTCTCAGAGAAGGCGGAGAAACAGGGGCTTTCGCTGTCGTACTGCCGAGACCTTCAAGGGGGTTAGTAACTTCACCCTTGGCCGGTGTTACCTGGATGATTTTTTATCGATCTTTTATAGCCTAATCCCAATGGCCTCTCCTTCTGCTGGAGACCATTGCACTGGAGATGGGCCCGATTTTCAGTTTTAAGACATACCCCCTTTTGACTCGATTATTTATGAGGCAACGCGAAGCCTTGACGATGAAAAATACATGGAGTATCATGGAGTATCAAGCATAGGTAATTCGGAGGTGAAGAATGGAGATCGATGCAACTGCATTAAAGAGTAAAGGGTTTTTTCAACAGGTTCAGAGGGATAAATTCTCTTTACGGCTTTGTATGTCTGGGGGGACCATAAATACCGACTATCTAAAAAAAGCGATAGAAATTGCTGATACATACGGTGGGAGACAAATTCATTTTACAACCCGTCAGCAGATAGAAATCCCGTATATTACCGCAGAAAACGTAGATGCTGTTCAGAAGTTATTGTCAGATGCTAACATCAGAACGTTCATTGGAGGTCCGAGGGTCAGAACCGTAGTGGCATGTCTTGGCGCTGCTGTTTGTAAATTCGGTCAAATAGACACCAATGACATAGTAAAGGAAATTCACGATAAATATTTTGGACTCGAGCTTCCTGCAAAATTAAAAATTGCCATCACCGGCTGTAAAAATAATTGCGCTAAAGTAGAGGCAAATGACATAGGTATCAGGGGAGTAGATCACGGTTACTTGATGTATTTTGGAGGCTGTTTTGGGCGTGAAACACGAGTGGGTAAGCCTTTTTTACCTGTTCTTAAAGAAAAAGATACGGTGTTAAAAGTAATTGAACATACGGTAAGTTTTTTTGTGACTAAAGCGGTAAAAGGGGAACGACTTGGGAAACTGATTGACCGTCTTGGCATTGATACTTTTAAAAAGGCAATAGAAGTGGCAGGGTAATCATACAGGAACTCTGGAAGGTGATCCACAAAGTATGATGGAGACTTAAACAAATTCATATTAAACGCGTTTTAGTGTTCTGGCTGAAACAGAATTCAAAGAAGCGGAAATGGAGCTTTCACCGATATGTGCGTTTTTCCGCCAGCGGAAGGTTTCCCGGCATGGCCTTTTCGTAGAGGCCCAATTTGTATGATGACACCTTACACCTCGAAACGATTCCAGACCGTATCGAGGGCATCACAAAGGACGGTGTATTTTTCGTATTTGGACCGGTAGAGCGTCGCCATTTTTGAATCAGGGTACACCGGGCTAGATATGCGGACCATTGCAACGGCGGCCTCCTGGTAATCTTTGTAGAT
>JAIRLU010000076.1 GCA_031259215.1 Treponema sp.
AACAAGAACCGCGTTGCTGGGAACGAGAGCCACGTTGCTGGAAACAAGAGCCGTGTTCCAAGGAGCGCGACCTCCGTTCCAGAGAACGAATCCCGCGCCCCGTTATACAAAATCCGATCCGCGGATTTTGTATAACGTTCCGTCTGTTTATGACATTTGGGCGGCCCGAATAAAGGCTTTGCGAAGCAAAGACCATGACCGCCCAAATGTACCGAAACAACGGCGTGGGAATGAAGCATAGCAGAATAACCTAGCCAACCGAACATCGAGCCGCCTACCGGCGGCGAAGCGTAAACAGACCTGTTATGTGCAGTGCGTTTTGCGTCAATACGAAACGGCCTCTTGAAACTGCATGGCTTGGTTCCAGCCGAATTGCGTTTTCCACACCCGTTCCGCTTCCCGTTCAGCCTCGTCTTTCGAGGCGGCTTGAACCGAATACACGGAACTTAACCGTGTCCCGCTGGAAGTATACCAGACGGTAACAACATACGCCGTTGAACTCGGCGGTGATGACGCGGCTCCCGCCCGGGCGCCGCTTAACGCGGAAGAACCTGAAACGAGTTCCATCGTGAAATCCCATTTTTGTCCGAGTGAATCTTCAGTCGATCCCATGATCTTTTGGGTTTCCGGGTAGTATGTTCCTATAGAACGGGAATAGCCATCATTAACAGTCATATAAACAGTATTACCTTCCCGTTTCCATGTGTTATTAAGTGAAGAGCCGCGGACAGTCAGTTTGCCGCCAGCCCGGAATTCCCATGTGTAGGTCGCGGAACCACCTATATAGGTCCATGTCGTACCTTCCAGCAATCGCGTGTCTTCGCCGGTATACACCACACCTTCCCATTTACTCGCGGGAGCGCCCGCGCACGCCAGCCCCAGCACGATAAACACGGCAAAAGCCCCCGCCGTAATTCCATGGGGCGTCAATTTTTTTTTCATTCAGAACCTCCAGTCTTGATAAAAATTTTATATAACAAGCCTTCGACGAAGGCGGTTATACCCATAAAAAGCACGTCCAACACGTCAAACGTTCCGGGAACATGGTTTGATACCTGGCTTGTTTCAATGATCGCGGCAATTCCGTAAAAACATACCAGGTATACGCGCTGCCATTTTTTTTCATAAAACCACATGCATCTTAAAAACAGTATTCCCGATAAAACCCACAGCGCGTCAGGCAGATTGAACACCAGCATTGAAGATAAAACGGAGCGGGGTACGGGTACAAACATATTTTTTAGAAGTTCCGGTTTTGGCAGCCATTCAAAAAGAAGCATATTTAAATCCCTAAAGCATAGGTATATGCCCATACCGGCAGCAAGAAACAGTACTGATAATAACCCGTAAAGCCGTCTCGTCATGTTCAATGCCTTTTTCGTGTCAATGATACGGCGCTTCAGCCGTTTTTAGAAAATTGACCCTGTTCAAAAAACTGAAGTTTTGGAACAGCCTCAATGTACATACATTTCAAAACAAACGGCGCATACCTTCGTTTTCATGTAAACGCTCCGTTGCGCGCGCCGCGCGCGGGCGGCCGTTCCCGCCGTCAAAATTTGTATGTATAACCGTTCAAGCGGATAATACCTTGTTTACGGAATGAGGGCGCCGGCCAGCGGCCCCCAATTTCCTTTCCTTACCTCTGCCTTTCTTTACCTCATTTTCAATTCCCGCTGCCATGAAACAGTGTTTGCCTGAATCCCCAAATTTGTCTCCTTGTGTTTGGTTTGGTCTATTTTTAGGCTGATTCAGGTTGAATCTGCCCCCGGGCAAAGTGAATTTGCTCCTGGCCAAGTTGAATTTGCTCCCGATCAGGTTGAATCTGCCTCCGGCGCGGGTGTTGTGGGGAAAATGCCTTGCGGCTGTATAGGCTTTTGGGAGAGAATTTGTTAAAAAAGGTACGAATTTAGGTACTTGACAAAGCCAAAACCGGCCCCATAATTGCCTGCGGCATGGGGGGGGGGGGTACGCTTGTTGGTAACTGCCTTGTTAAAAACATAATACTATATTAGCAGCTTAAAACAAAAGTGTCAAGGAGGTATTTTTGCGGGTAACGGCGGCTTGCGGGTGTGTCCGCAGGCCGCCTTAAAGCGGGTCTGACGCCGCCAGTAGGCGGATCGGGCTTCGTTCGGCTAGGTCATGGCTACGCTTTTCCCAGGCCTCCCTCACCCACATTTGGGCGGCGCGAAACCCTAGGGGCTTCTTTATAGTGCCGCCAAACCGCAGGTTCGCTTCAGCCGGAACGGTATGAGACCCCACCCATACCCTGTAAGGAAGGGAAGTACCAGGGCCTGTACGCCTTCTTTATAGCTGCTTTCGCAGGAAATCCAGCACCCCCACAGCCCCAGGAGGACAGCCCAGGATAGATGAGGTGAATCCGCTGGTACAGTGCCCTACCCCAAGGGCGCCCCTTTTCCCCTTAAACCCTTGGCCTATACCAATAGGTCCAGGAAGGCGCTGGCGTTCCCTTTCATTCATACGGGAAAGGGCAAAGACCAGAGCCGCATAACAGGCGCTGCAGGCCCGATCCTCCTGGATGAAAGGGGCAAGCTGCTTGACCTTCAGCCCTGGCTGGAATAGCTTCCCCGCGAGAGGGACCGGTGCGGAGAGCTCCCGAATCAGGGCGTGGCTGAGATCCGCCGTACCAATCCCCAGTTGTTCCGCCATACCCAGGTAGGGTATCTCCTCCGGAGTATACCCCAATTGAGACGCGGCCCAGGCATCAATGAGCACCGGGTCAAAGGCCGCGGCCATACGCCCCGCAGGAACCGGATTGCCCCCTTCCTCAAAATCCAGGTCCCCGCACATGCCGTCCACCAGGATAAAATCGTTGCGGATCCGGGTGTTGAGGTGAGCTATGGGCTTATGGAGACCGAGGGTATGAAACCGTCGCTTCTCTTGGTTGGGGATAAGGCCCTTGTTGTTTTTCAGTGCACAGGTCAGGAGGGTCTGGCAATGGCCCTTCAAGACCGGCAGGTTAATCATAAAATCCACCGCCAAGGCGCTGTCGCAGATGGCCAGGTCCATTCCCTGGCAATCATAGGTTCGGCTGTGGTCCTGCTGAGTATCTTTGAGGACGACCCCGGTATCGGCTGCGAGCTTCCGGTACCCACATCGGGTAAAGGCCTCCGCGGTTCGCTCCCCCACCCAAGAACCTTCCAGGATCGAAAGATGGGTAAAACCCTGCTGCTGCAAATACAGGATGAGTCCCCGGACTATCTCAGGGTGGGTGGTGGCCCCTTCAGAGGCAGGCCGAGCAAGCACCAAATTGGGCTTGAGCCCCACTGATGCATGCCGGTCCCCGATCCGTTCAGCCAACCCTGCTGCTTCTGCCAGGTGAAAGGCCATAGCTTCCGGGTTATCCCCATAGATCACCAGGATTTCATTTTTTGTTCTTTTCTCCTGGCGTACCGGATGCTCCATCAAGTCCATAAGACTCCTCCTCTGCTTGTACGGGCTCCGGCAGAGTAACCGTCAACTCCAGGACCCGGTGATGAACCACTTTTGAAATCGTGATAAGCAGATCCTGCACCCGACAGCACTCTCCTTCCCGGGGGACCCCCCCTAGTTGTTCAATGACCCAATTGCCCACCGTGGTATGCCGGTGGTGGGGATCATCCCCGGCAGATGCTTGGGGTTTTTCATCCCCTTCCTCGGGCTGGAGCAAAGCCGGGCCAGTAAGGTCAAAGAAGTCAAACAGTACTTCCAGGCTCGTATTGCCCAATACCGTATAGGTCCGGGAATTCACCGGGCTTATGGGTTTGATCACCTCATCGTGTTCGTCCCAAATTTCGCCGACTAATTCTTCAATAATATCCTCTATGGTAATAATCCCCATAGTTCCCCCGAATTCGTCCACCAATACGGCCATGTGGGATTTTTTCGATTGTAAGGTTTTAAGGAGCTTGGAGATCTTTATGGATTGGGTGATAAAGACCACGGGCTTGATGATGCTTTCCAGCGGCCGCTTTTGGCCTATAACCTGGTGATGAAAATCCTTTAAGAGCATAACCCCGATGATGTTATCAATCGAATCCTCATACACCGGCAGCCGAGAATAGCCGGTATCGCAGAATTTCCGGTCAATACCCTCCACTGATTCGGAGAGGGATACTGCGACTACATCAACCCGGGGAGTAAAAATATCATGGGCCGTAATATCATCAAACTCAATGGCCTGGCGGATCATATCTTCTTCCCCTGCATTGATACCCCCTTCCTGGCGCACTTCCTCCACAAAGGTTAAGAGCTCTGCTTCGGTAACCCCGCGATTCCCCTGGATATTGAACAACTTAAGAATCATTCGTTTCCAGGCGCTGGTCAGCCGATTGACCGGAGAGAGGATGAAGATCAACCCGCTCAAAAGAGGAGCGGAAAACATAGCGAACCGTTCAGGGGCTTCTTTGGCCAGGGTCTTAGGGGATATTTCTCCCACTATAAGCACCGCCACGGTCATCACCACGGTGGCAATACTTACCCCCATATTGCCGAAAAAACCGACAAACAAGAGGGTCGCCAGAGCCGAGGAGGCGATGTTAACGATATTATTTCCAATGAGCACCGTGGATAGCAGTTTATCGTACTGTTCTGTCAAGGTAAGCGCCAAGGCAGCCCGTTTATGCCCCTGGGCAGCCAGATTTTTTAGTTTAATCCGGTTTACTGAGGAAAAGGCGGTTTCACTAGCAGAGAAGAATGCTGAACAGAGGAGCAATCCACCCAGCCCAAGGATACTCCCCACATTAAAGGACATGGTTCCCTTTACTACCCACAGAGTCTGGCTCGGCAGAGATACCGAAGCGGGTCTAGTAAGGCTCTTGTCCAGTATTCTAATTTTGCACGTGTTTTCAACATAGGCTGTTAGTATACTCTGGGGAACGCCTTAAATCAAGCCTAGACAAAACCTAGAGCAACAATGTACCTATCAATGGGGGGATCTCCGGTATACCCTGAGATCCATCCTGGATTTTGAAACCGGTAGGGCGCTCAGCATGATGCCTCGTATGCTCGGAATCATTAGAGTTGTTCAGAAACTATCGAACAAGTCCAATAACCCCTTTTTCAGGTATACCTCCGGGGATACTTGCGAACATTGGACTTGTGAGATAACCTGGTTGGTTATCTCACAAGTCTTGCAAAATGTTCCGCATTTTGCTGTTTTTTATCGGAATTTGTTCAAAAACTGAAGTTTTTGAACAACTCTATTGGTTACCTGCGAAGAGCATCGCTCTTTCCCCCTTTCCTCGATTTAATCCGCTATGGCCAGCAGGCTGGATTCGATGAAGTTCAATAACCGGGCCTGTAATAGATCTTCCCTCCGATATAGAGAGGCAAAATGGGTCTTCCAATGGTCTACCACCATAAGCACCTGTTTTCGTTCCAGAGGAAGCCGCTTCCCCATAATCAGGGTTTCACTGTTTTTATCATGGATAATCCGATCCCCGACAAAGACCATGCGTATATCGGTGAGTACGTTCTTTTGGTTTCGCAGGATAAGCACCATAACTTCGCTTCCTGCACTGGTTTCCTTGGACGTATATTTGGTATACGCCGAATAGGTCCACTGGTCCAGGGGTATGCGGATCCGGGTTAAGAGTTCCTGCTGACCCAAGGAGAGGGAACCATCGGCGGAATAAAACCGGGAGGTCGAAATCCAGCGGGCTGCCGAGGCATGGCGTAATTCATAATGGGCGTCCAAGGCTATCATCGCCGCAGTAGCATCCAATCGATACGTGGGGGTACAGATATTTCCTCCAATAGTGGCCAGGTTGCGGATTTGAGGCCCGGTAATACCCAGCAAACACTGGGTCAGTACTTCAGGAACGACTTTTCCGAGGTTGAGGAGATCATTTAATTTGACCATAGCCCCGATTTCAAGGTGCCGTTCGGTCCGGGTAATACGGTGCAGCTCTTCCAGCCGGTTCAAAGAGAGGATGTTCCGGGGAAAGACCGGTACCCGCCGAGCCTGACCTCGGAGGAATTGGGTTCCCCCGGCAAAGGGAAGGGCATCGGGAAACTGCTTCCAAATGCTGAAAAGCTCCTGAAAACTGGTGGGGAACCATACCTGATTAAGCGTCGCGTCCATATAACCTCCGCTGCCGAATATCCGCTATGGCTAAGACCGCGGCAACCAGGCTTTCCGGTTCAGTACAGCGGCATCGTATCCCCCGCAGCTCTGCCAGGATCTCTTTTCGGGAACTGGGCCTGGGCTTCTTGGCAAGGATGGCTTCCATCGTTAAGATTTTTCCGCTGTCGCAGTATCCGCAGGTTACCACTCCTGCCAAAGCAAACCCTTGGATGATGTCTTTATAGGCATCGGTCTTTGCAAAGCCTTCAAGGGTGATAATGGTACTGTCCTGGACCAGAAAGGCCGGGATCAAACAGGATTTGGTTACCGTACGGTTAAAAATAACCGAACAAGCCCCGCAGTCTCCGGTTAAACAACCGGATTTCGCTCCTATAAGGGAAAACCCTTCCCGTATGAGGTCGACGAGCCTCGTATCAGGAGCAGTTTGGACCTTTACCTTTTCGTGATTGAGGGTGAATCCTATGGTCATAGGGCCGCCTCTTTTTTTCGCTGATTTTCCACTTCCCAGATCTCCTGCGCGCCAAGGGGAATGGTTTCAAAGGGATGATCCATAGCCTGAGAAATCGCCTGGACATAGGCTGCAGGAATTGAACTAAAGGGTAATTCCCCGATACCCTTGGGTTCACCGGTGTCTTGCCCGATAAAGTCCACCTGTATGAGGGGTATATCTTCCGGTTCTGGAATCCCATAATTATAAAACAAGGGGTCCGGAATCTTTCCTTCGGTGTAGAAGAGCCGTTCTTGAGCAGCCCATCCCAGCGCCTGGATCGCGGCAGTGCTCAAGGCAAGGCGGGCCTGCTTTTCCGAAAGGATCCTGCCTCCTGCTATCCCCAGCCAGACCCCCCGAATCTTGGGGGTATAGGCTATGGGATCGATGGCCACTTCCACCACTGCAACCCCCCATCCAAGCTGGGCCAGGGCATGTTCATCATAGAGCCGGGTCAGGGGAACCGATACGTTCCCTTCCCAAGGTTCTTTGAGGGAGGGTCGATATGATTGGCGCACGGTAATCGGCAGGGGATCCTGGAACCGCTGTTTCTGTATGGTTCGGCAGGCAGTTTCCAGCAAAGGGGTAAGCTCCGCACTATACCGGGAATTGCTTGCAGGTCCGGAATCAGGAACCGATTCGGCAGTACCGGTATGAATCCGAATATGGTTTTCTTCAATCGACAAAATCTCCCCGGCGATCTTCCGCCAGAGCTGCACCCATCCATCAGTACAGGAGGCGATGCGTATTTCCAGGGTCTCCTCTGGTTCCAAGGTTACTTCCAGGCCATAGGAAGCCCCATCCTGAGGGTGGTACAAGAAACCGCTGCCCTGATACGCCAAGGCGATACCTATCCCCCGAAGGCTCTCGTCCTTTACCGCCCAGGAAGTTCCGTGCCGGTGTCTACGGAGCAGCTCATAGGCGGCCCATTTCCGGTAATAATCGCTTTTGGCTGCGGTCATATCAATCAGCAGTTCCACCACTCCAGTCTTGACCGGAACCCCAATGGGAAGGGACGTATGCTTGGGGAATACATGCTGTTTCCGCCACATTGCCGGATCCTGATGCAAGGCATCGGCAATGCGGGAAACCTGCCGTTCTATGGCAAAGAAACCCTGGGAGGCGCCGAATCCTGCAAAGGGACCCTGCGGGGGGATGTTCGTGGTAAGGGCCTTTCCGGTGAGGGTAATCGGGGCTATCCTATAGGCCCCTAAGCTGCCGAGGCAGGTCCTATCCAGGATTTCATCAGTAAAGACCCCTTGGGCGCCCAGGTCGGCTTGTAAGGTGATCTCGGTTTCCCGTATTTCCCCTGCTTTTCCTAGGGTACTGTGCATAGCGATCACCGTGCGGGGGCGTTTTGGGGCATACCGGAAATCCTCTTCCCTGGTTAATACCAGTTTTACTGGCTTACCGGTGATGTAGGCCCCGAGGGCAGCTTGACAGGCAATGAGAGCGGGGTACCACAGTTTTCCATCCCCGTGCACCCCTAAGGGGGTAACTTCCACGGTTACCGCATCCACGGGAACCTGGAGTACCTGGGATACGGACCGTTTAACGTGAAAAGGCCACTGAGTAGCGGTATGAATCACCACTTGCTGAGCGGAACCCTTTTCCCCGGTGTATACTGCCACGGCACCCTGGGGATCCGCATACCAGGGCTCCTGAATCCCGGTTTGGTAGGTTCCTTGTAGAGTCCTGGAGGGGGGCGGTTCCGATGGAGGCGCATCCTGGGGACGAGGGATACTCAGGATCCGCTGCGCTAAGACCCCTTCAGCAGCAGGCAGATCCTCGAAAAAGAGGGGCGTATCCTCATCCGCGATAACCCTGCACTGGGCAGCGTATTCCTGAAGTTTACCCATATCAGATCCCACCAAGAGGGCCACTGGTTCACCGATATAGGACAGGGCTTCCACCGCAAGGATGGGTACGGAACATGCATCCACTTGATTCGTACCGGGAATATCTTTGCCTTGGATGAAGGTATACCCGGAAGGCAAATGAGGACATGCAAGGCCCTTGAGGCGTCCTTTGGCAAGAGGAGATCGTATGGTTAGGGCACATAAACTACCCGGTATCATTATATCATCTACAAACACCACGCTTTTACCTTCTTAACCCATAAGCTACGCCCGAAGCTCCCTGGAGGGGTGAGGATCCCCCTGCCTGCGCTCAAATAAACGCATAGAAAACTGCCGAGGGGGAGCGGGCCTTTTGGCCCTCCCTATAGGATTTGCCTACAGGCTGCACAGATCCGGCTCGTTCCGCGGAAGCCTCTTTTAAAAAACGATGCGTCCTTGTCAGCTCCGCCATCCCCGCCTTTTCTACGGGTTTATCCTGCCCCATCTGCACAGCGTTTTAGACACCGCGGTGTTCCTGGGCGATGGTTTTGACTACCTGAATCACCCGGTCCACCTGGGCGTCCTGCATCCCCGGCCAAAGGGGAAGGGAAATAACCCGGTGGAAACTCTCCATAGCTGCCGGGAAATCCTCTTCCCTAAGGCCATACCGATCCCGATAATAGGGCATACTATGCAGGGGAATGAAATGCACCGAAACCCCTACTCCTGCAGCCTGGATATGTTGGATAAAGGCATCCCGGGTAATGGCGAGGCTTTCCAGGTTGAGCCGTAAGGGGTACAGGTGCCGGGCATCTCCCGGACCAGTAGGGGGCAGGGAAAAATGAACCCCATCCTGAAACGCAGCATCGTAGGCAGCGGCAATGGTCTTTCGCATGTCCAGCAATGCCCATGCCCGGGCCAGTTGAACCCTGCCCAAGGCGGCTAAGAGGTCCGGCAGGTTGTATTTATACCCTGCAGCCACGACCGCGTAGGACCAGGAAGCCTGAGTATCGGTGTAACGGTTCCACACACTCCGGTTTATGCCGTGGGAACGCATGAGCGCGATCCGGCTGGCCATCTCCTGATCCCGGCTTACCACCATGCCCCCTTCTCCGGTGGTAATGGTTTTGGTGGCATAAAACGAAAACACCCCCAAGTCGCCTATGGTCCCTGCCCAGGTACCGGTACTTAGCTGGGAGGGGAAAGCGTGGGCTGCATCTTCAATCACCTTGAGGCCGTACCTGCGGGCAATCTCCATGATGGCATCCATAGCACAGGGAAGGCCGCCGTAATGCACCGGGATCACCGCCTTGGGAATACCTCGGGGACCAAAGCTGCCGGGGCCGGAGGATTGAGGATAGGCAGCCTCTCCCCTGCTCAGCCGTGCTAGGGTTGCTTCCAGCGCCTTTGGGTCTATATGAAACGTACCGGGAGCAGTATCCACAAAGACTACTTCCCCCTGGAGGTACCGGACCACTTCTGCAGTGGAGACAAAGGTATAGGTCGGGACCAGCACCAAGTCCCCGGGGCGGATCCCGCAGGCTTCCAGGGCCAGGTGGAGACCGCTGGTGGCGGAATTGACGGCAAGGCTCCGCAACGGCGGGAGCCCTCCTTCGGGGTCTTCAAGAAACCTGGTGAATTCTGCTTCAAAGGCAAGGGCTTCCCGGCCTGTAGTGAGCCAGCCGGATCTGAGGACCCGTAACACCGCTGCTTCTTCTTCGGGACCGATGCAGGGCCGGGCAAAAGGAATAGCATTATCCCTGCACATACGGGGTAATAACCTCCTTGAGGATATCTCGCATCTGCTGAGGGTTCCGGTACACCTCGGGGTTTTCCGGATCAAAACAGCAAATAGGCCGCAGACGCTCCATCAGTTCCTGCATATCCCCTTCGTGGGGCTTTTTCCGTTCCACCTTGAGGATCCGGTTGAATTCGGTATGCCGAGGCACTTCATCATCTCCCCAGAGTTTTTCCCCCAGCCGTTCTCCGGGACGGAGCCCGACATATTCGATTTTGATGTCCTCTTCCGGTTCAAAGCCGTAGAACCGGATCAACTGCTCTGCCATATCCCGGATCCGTACGGGTTCACCCATATCCAGGAGGTAGAGGTTTCCGTTTTTCCCTACGCCCCCGGCTTTGAGTACCAGAGAACAGGCTTCAGGGATGGTCATAAACCAGCGGCGCATCTCTGGATGGGTTACGGTTACAGGCCCTCCCTTTTCAATCTGCTGCTGGAAGAGGGGCATGATGGACCCCCGGGAACCGAGCACATTACCGAACCGAACCACCATGAAATGCAGCCTCCCTGAGGACTCACCGGCGCTGGTTTCTTTGGCCGCTTCAGCGAGGACTAACCGTTCACAGAGGTACTTGGATACCCCGTATATGGATACCGGTTCCACTGCCTTGTCAGTGGTGATGTGGACAAAGCGCTGTACCCGCTGCTTCCGGGCCGCAGCTATGAGGTGGGCCGTCCCAAAGAGGTTATTCTCTATGGCTGCCACGGGGTTTTCTTCCATCATAGGAACATGCTTATACGCGGCGGTGTGGAAAATCACATCCACCTTGAGCCGTTCCAGGATGTAATCCATATACGCCTTGTCCTTGAGTTCCCCGATGATGGGTACCAAGGTCGCCCTTTCTCCCACCCCCTCCTCTTGGAGAAGTCGGAGTTCCCGGTCAATTTCATAGATACTATTTTCCCCGTGACCAAAGAGGTAGAGCCGGGCAGCGCCCCCGGAAAGGAGCTGCCGGCACAGTTCGCTTCCGATAGAACCCCCGGCGCCGGTAACCAGGACCCGTTTTCCCCGAAGATAGACCAGGCTTTCTTTCAGGTTTACCGTTACCGGGGTGCGGCCTAACAGGTCTTGAGGATCGATGGAACGGGTCTGAATGAGGTGGGCATCTCCTTCAAGGATCTGGGAAATCCCCGGCAAGATCCGGATTCGCTGGAAACCAGCTTGCTTCAGGGTATGGTAGATCTCCTGGAGGTATTCTCGAGACGCGCTGGGGATGGCGATGATGGCTTCATCTGCCCCCTTCATCCGCAAAAGCCGAGCCACATCCCGGATCGGTCCCAGTACGGGGATACCGTCGATTTTCCGGCCTATCTTTTCCGGGTCATCATCCAGGAAGGCCACCACTACACCGAAGATGGCTTTTGCCTTGATTTCATGGGCTAAGGTCTGTCCTGCAAACCCTGCTCCTATGATGTATAAGCCCTCGGATTGCAAGGGTATTCTGTGTTTTTCTGTCATAGGGTATTGTTGGAGATCTCCTTCATGAGTAGAGTTGTTCGGAAAATAAAGTTTCCGAACAACTTCCGCTTAAAAAACGATAAAAACGTGGATTTTATGAAGAAATCCACGTTTTTTGGAGACTTGTTCGAGAACCAACCGGGTTATCGAACACGTCCAGTACCTCCCGCTGAATCCTTTCCCTGAACCGGGAACCTCACCGGTTCCCTGCTGCCGCTGCATCTATCATTTCAAAGGCCAAATCAATCGCAAAGGAATCCTCATAGAGATCCAGTTTAATCTTTGCCCTCCCTTTTCTCTTATCGACTTTTATGATCTTTCCCTCAAGTCCCATTAAGGGACCTTCGGTAACCACAATCCGGGAATTTTCGTCAAAGTAGACCTTGGATTTTCCCGCAATGGGGCCGACTTTTTTGATAAAATGGAGGACCACTTCCAGGTCCTTACCGGCCAGGGCAGTGATGTTTTGATTGGATCGTAAGAACCGGTAAAATCCATCGGTTTTTCGGAAGGCCCAATGATAGGCGAGGATATCTTCTGCCTCCTCCAGCTCAATGAAAATGTAACCGGGAAAAATAGCCGCATTGGAATGGATAAGGACCCCTTGCCGGCGAATATCCAGTTTCCGCTGAGGAAAATAGATGGGAATCCCCATCTCCGGATGGAGGGCTCTAAAGAGCTTGATGTATTTCTCCTCGGATCGGGTTTTAATCTGCAGGGCATAGTAATTCATACAATAAGATTATACGGGGGAGCCTTGGGGAAGTACAAGCAAGCAAAACACCTCAAGATAGGCCTATAAAAAACGGGGCTTCCTAGAACAGCCCTTGGGGAAGATCAAAGAGCATCCTCCTTTGGTCCTTCCGGTATGAGCAATCGGACATAACCAGCGGCTTTTCCCAAAACTCGGTTGGTTTTGGGAAAAGCTCACGATTTTAGGCTTTATTGGTATGGCCTTCCTTAAACCTTTGCTAACCATGTCTGGGTATCAGACCATTTTTTGACTGTTATCTGCATTGGGATCAGGGATGCGCGGGGTTTCCCGCCACAATTCCCTAACCCGGTATGAAATGACCTGGGAAATATCATTGATAACCTGTTCCTGAAATTTCGTCATTGTTCCGGCCTCCGGCGAAGGGTAGGATTTGGTTGAAAAGAGGGCCGGAGCGTCAATTTCAAGGGCGGTGGCAATCCGTTCAAGCATTTCGGGAGTGGGGAATTTCTTTCCGCTTTCAATCATGCCTATGTAATGGGTTGAGGTATTCACCCTTTCCGCTAGTTGCGCCTGGGTAATCCCTAAAATGTGCCGTTGATCCTTCATATTAAAGGCCAATACCGATCTCAGACTTGTCATGGTTCCAACTTATGCCTGTACTATTTTTTTGTTTCTGTATGGGGATTGACAACTTCCGTAAGATAAGTAATATACTGTCTTAAAGGAAGCTCCATCATGTATAAAGAAGGATAAAGCCAAATCCCGTGAATTTCTGTAAGGGGCTTTTGCTTTTTTGGCTGTTCTTTGGAAATGGGGGGTTCTTTAATGGGTCATGTTAACGCATGAAGGACAAACAGGGTAACCGCAAGGAGCGGTTATCCCCAAAAGGAATTCATTATGAAGAATCTACGAGACCTGTTCGGGATTATCGCTCTACTGGCAGGGGATCATGCCTTTATGGGGAAGCTCCACACCCGCCTGGGGCTAGTCCTTGCGGGTGCCCGAAAGGGCTTCTTTTACGGCTTCCGCGACGGTTTGTTTAATTTCACTTACGATGTCCCCCCGGAGCCGATCCAGTTCTCCACGGATAGAATTGGACGCGACAAACAGTTCATAAATTTCAATATCCAGCGCCTTTGCAATACGTTCAATAAGGTCAAACGTGGGGAAATTGCGGGTAAGTTCTATCATACCGATATGATGAGTAGACACTTCGACCATTTCGGCCAGTTTTTCCTGGGTCAAACCCCGTTTCCGGCGGTATCCCCTCAAATTGTTTGCAAAAATTGTTCCAAGCCGTTCCATATACTTACTATCTATGAGGTAATAATAAAGACTTTCTCCCACTTGACTTACTATGTAATACATATTATTTTCTATCTGATACATATCTTTATAGTGGATTTGTTTAGGAACTATCAGAGAATTATAGGGAAATGTGCCCTTTTGGGGGGATGTGAGCGGCTTAATGAGGATGACCCACCGGGGCCTGTTATCGGGTGTCCATCCGTTTTAACGGAAACATGCCTGCCTTGAGGCGGGTACATCAAAAAGGGGGCGGAGAAAAGGGACGAGGTGCAGAAGGTTCCGGCGGCGTCTGTTGGCACTGATAACCGTCTTGAACCCATAGCCTAAACCCCATCCCCACCTCCAGTATAAGGAGTTTTTCGATGAAGAAAAACACTGGTTTCCTGAAAGCCGCTGGTAAGGCGGCAGGAGTGCCGGCGGTTCTGCCGGCATGTGGGCTGGTTGCGTCAGCTTCGCTGACCTTAGGGGGGGTACGAAAGAAGCTGACGAAAAACAGGGCAAAAAAGGGGGTATTGGCATTGGTTCTTGCCAGTGTACTGGGGAGTGGAGTTTTTGCACAGGAAGACAAGCATCAGCCCTTTGATATGCTGTTGGGCCTTAATTCCGGGTTTGGTATAACGCCAAATATAGGGGAAGTGTTTACAGAACTGAGCAACAGTCGTATTCCCAAGGGTAATTATGCGGTTCTGTTTGATTTTGGGCTCACCTATGATTTTTACCTGTTCAATTTTCTTTCGTTCAATACGGGCTTACTCATGCATCCTGATATATATGTGATTCTTGACCAGGATTTGAACGGTGTGGATAGTTTTACGGACATTGCCGCAAGCCCGATTTGTTTAACCATACCTCTTGGGGCGCATGTGAATATTCCGAAGGTTGAATGGTTGTATGCGGGAATAGGATTGAGTTTAAACATTCCCCTTTTCGGTATGTTTGACGGAATGGCCGGACTTGATATTGATACAAAAGGGGACTTTTTTGTGGGTTTGCCCATAGATATTGGGTTTGATTTTATAAGCCCCGGTAGGGGGGGAGGGCGTTTTTTCTTTAGGATCACCCCGGAATTCCATGAAAAGGGAACTTCGGTACCGATTGGGTTTATCTGGCAAATTTACAACTGGAAAATTTATAGTAAAAAATAGCACCTCTGCGTCTGTACAGACGACGGTTATACGGAGACCTTCCCAAACAATGAAGGTTTGGGAAGGTCCTATCTATAATTTTTTTACCCGTTAAGGAGGGTAAAA
>JAIRLU010000208.1 GCA_031259215.1 Treponema sp.
GAAATGGGGTAATCTGTGGACAACAGTATCGAAAGTCTAAGCGGAAAAGGAGCAAGAGAAGCGTGAATCGAGTTTTGAGGGATGGTTTTTTCCATCTTCTGGGAGTGATCCTGGGTTGCGTTCTTGGGGGCTGCGCCAGCCAGCGTCAGGTGGTGGTGGGACTTTCTCCGGACGTGGAGACCTACTACGCCATGTATCCTTCGATAGAATTTGACGCGGTCGCGGTTACCAGCGAAGAAGCGGATCAGATCAAAAGCGAAGGGGTAGACAAGTATTTTGCCCCCGCCAGTCCCTTGCGGAAACGACTGGCTCCCTTTACGGTCTATTTTTCCCAGGAGCATACCCAGCCTGAAATCCTGCCCTACCGGTCAAATTATTGGGACCGGTGGCAAAAGAAAAAGCCCGAAACCCTAGTACTTATTGCGAATCTGCCCCACTCACCGGATATGCCCGAGAATGACCCAAGAGTTTTGTATATCGATCTAAAAAAGGGGGGCTTGTTTGTTAAGCCGGTATACGTAGAAATTGAACCGCAAAAAATTACCAGGATTTTTGATAAACCCCAGGATCCCCAGACCAACCTTCCCGCAGAAAACCAGAAGCCCGATGCCCAGAGATCGGACACCCGAATCCACGGGGATGCAGAGAAAGAAAAATAAGCAACATTGGACTTGTTCGATAACCCGGTTGGTTATCGAACAAGTCTTGCAAAATGCTCTGCATGTTGCTGTTTTTTATCGGAATTTGTTCAAAAACTTCAGTTTTTGAACAACTCTATTATAGAAGGAGAGCCTATGCGTTTTGAAGAATTATTGCATTGGAACGACGGTCAGTTTTTACAGCCCCATCATTTTCAGTATCAACAGCGGATTATTTCAGGCTATATCAGGCTTAACCGTTCCTTTTCCCTGCCCTTTGCCTACGGGCTTTTGGATTTTGAGCTTGACCTGGAGGCTTTGAAAGGAGGAAGGGTGGCGGTTAAGCACTTTTCTGCGGTCATGGCCGACGGCCTGGAACTCTCCATGCCTGGGAACTGTATCCTCAAACCCCTGGATTTGAGCGATGCCTTAAAGGAAAATCCTCCGGGCCTTACGGTGTACGTGGCTTCTCCCTATTGGTCCGAATTTGAGGCAAATCTCGGGGATGAAGAAACCTCCAAGGAAAAAAACCTCTACCTTACTCAAAAAAAGCGGGTCCGGGACGAAAATTCCGGGGATAATGAAATAACCCTCATTACTCGCAGGATCAATGCCCGGTTGGTAACGGATCGGGAGGATACCAAGGATATGCAGCTCCTGCCCGTACTTAAACTGAGTGTCCTCACTCGGGAAATAAGCCAGCCGCTGATCACGGTGGATGAAAAATACCTTCCTCCTTTTATGATGCTTACTGTGGAGGATCCCCTCTTCAATATGGCCGCAGGCCTTATGGCGGATATCCGCCGTTGCCGGGATAAGCTGCAAAATACCTTAAGCACCCAGCGAGGAAAAGATGAAAGCTTCTCCCGGGCCGATGCATTGGATGATGCCCGGGCCATCCTTTTGCTGCGGACCCTGAATTTCTATAACATCCGGCTTGCTTCTCTCTTGGTGGACGGTTTCATCACTCCCTTTACCCTATACCTGGAACTCGCCTCGTTTTTGTCGGAACTCTTAGGGCTTAATCCCAAAAACGAAATCCCGGAGATCAAACGCTACGATCATGATGACCGCCTGCCGGTGTTTACCGAGCTTTTTAAGGATATCCGTTCTTTTATTCAAAGTGAAGGAGGAGCCGGGTATATTAAGCTCAATTTTGCAGCCATTGAAGGGGAGCACTGTTTTTTTGTCGCCATCAAAACTGAAGATATCGCGGATGTGCACGAGATATACCTGGCGGTCCGCACCAGTGCGAAAACAAAGGAAGTAGTTCGGGATCTGGAGCAGGGGGATACCTTTAAACTTATTAACCCCAGAGCAAAATCCCTACGAATCCGAGGGGTGAAACTTTCTTGGATGCGGTATGCCCCCCGGTTTTTACCGGTTCTAGATGAGACGCTTTGGTTCCGTTTGGATCTGGTCGAATCATCAAAGGTGTGGCGGGATATGTGTGAAGAAAAAGGTATGGTGATTGACTATGTCCCGGAACGCCTTCCTAATCTGGAACTGTCCCTTTTCATAACGGTCGTGGAATAGGAGGTGGCCATGAGCATCCCGGTAACGCTTGAAGACCTTTGCCGTCCGATTTTTACCTGCTTCTGTAATTACTGGCAGTTGAATCAGGCGGGGATTCCTCTCTCGCTCGAAACGTTTAGGGCGGACATAGAATCATCCCTGGAAGAGGCTAAACATAAGGCCGCAGCAGACCCGGCTCTGGGCCGGGAATATGACCAGATAGAACGGCCTTTGGTTTTTTTTATTGACTTCATGGTTCAGGAAAGCAGCTTCCCCTTTAATAAGCATTGGCGGGAACTGGGCAGGAACTACAACGAACTTTCGGGGGATGAAAAGTTTTTTAACCTCCTCTCTGAAGCCCTCCAGGACACGACAGCCCTCTATACGATACCCCTCTTTTATACCATGTTGGGATTGGGGTTTGAAGGGGTCTATATGCAGGATCCTGGGTATATCGACAAGACTATGCAGCAATGTATGAGCCTATTCCCGGAGGCGCTGGATATCCGGGAAGAGCCCATTGTCGAGGTTCCCACGGAAAAGCGGATTGCTCGATCAAAAAAAGCAGGGCTTCTGCGGCCCTTGCGCATAACCCTGATGCTTTCGATCTGCTTTTTGGTTTTTTCCCTTATCTTTAATTTTGCCGTCTTCTTTAAGGTTACTCATCCATTCCGTGAGAATTTATCCGGCGCTGCACTGCAGGCCCGGGAAATCAAAACTATCCCCTATGAGGCTCCCTAATGTTTGCTAAACTTTTTTCCTTTGTTCCTAAGCTTGTGGATCTCATAAAAACGAGTACCCTGGCAAAGGTCATTTTGGTGATCTTCCTGTTGCTTCTGGTCCTGGTGGTGATCCTGCCTTTGATTAGAAAAGTCCGGCGGAAACAGCTCAAGGAAAAGGAAGCCCGGAATATTCTCAAAGATCTGATGATTTGGCGTCATGTAGCCCAGCTTACCCAAGGGGGAGATGAACATAACAAGGCCAAAAAAGCGCTGTCGGATACTATTATAAAAATAAATGAATTGCTGAAACAGGGTTTTCATCTAGCCGCGCTTCATGGCCGAGGGCTTTACGGGGTTCCGTGGTTCATGCTCCTGGGGGAACCCCATTCAGGAAAATCATCTTTGCTTGAGAGAAGCGAACTAGAATTGGTCCCTTCTGCAACGGAAGTGCAGACCGGAACAGCCGAAGAAGGGAAGAGCCTCCCGGTGAGGATCTGGCTTGGAGGAAAGGCGGTAGTCTGCGATGTAAGCGGGGGCGTTTTTTTTGACCGTTGGCTTGAGGGCTCAAGCGCGGAATGGACCCATATCATCAAACAGATCTGCCATAGACATTACCGTAAACCCCTGGATGGGGTCATCCTGACCATTCCTGCGGACGCGCTTTTGGCAGACGATGGGGATCTCACTCGCAAAAAAGCCACCCTCATAGCTAATGAACTGGCCCATCTCCTGAATGCAAGTGGTATGCGCCTGCCCTGCTATGTGGTGGTTACTAAACTCGATATGGTAAACGGGTTCCGGGAATATGCCCTGGAGCTTTCAGGAGAATTACGGCATCAGATCCTAGGATATGAAAATAAAGCCAGTACGTACCAGAACGATGATTTTAAACAGTTTTGGCATAACCTGTTGCAGCGGCTGCGTTCGGGTTATAAAAAAAGCATGAATTCCCGAGACCTGCACCTGCGCATCTCCGGCATGTCAAACCGGATGGATGTAACGGGAAAGTTGTTTTTGTTTCCTGAAAATTTCGACCGTCTTTACCAGAACCTCCATATTTATCTTGAAACCCTATTCAGCGAAGATACGTTCCATGGAACCAAGGATACGGTTTTCGAAGGCCTTTTCTTTACCTCCTCCATGGATATGGGGGTTTCTTTTAGTCCCGGCATTGCCGCCCTGGCCGAGAAAAAGACCGAGGATCTGCTCCTTACCGAGGATCCTCCCCAGGTTTCCCAATCCTATTTTGTTCGGGATATGCTGCAAAAGTTTATCTTCAACCCTTCCCCCCATGCGGTCTTTGTGCGGAAAGAAGCCCTAAACCGGGCCATACCCCTGTTTGCCCTCTGCGGGGTTTTGATTATCCTCGGCCTCATCACCCTCTACACCGCCCTTTTCAGGGTTAATAACCTGAGCGAATCCCTGGTCCAAATTACCAATTACTATCGCTCCCTTACTGCCACCTTGCAGACAAAAGACGGCGCCGGAGTTCCCATCGTTATAAAAAATAGAGACCATACCTTTGCATTTAATAATGATCCCACTTTGCAAAAAAACGGTTCCTCTCCGGTCCAGTTCTACTACAATGCCTTGGCCTTCCGGAACCTCAACTTGACCCCTTCTTTTGGTTTTCTGTTTTCGGATCTCCTGGTATTTCAGGAATTCAACATGGGCCGTCGGGACCGGGTTTTTATTACCAATCAGCTCTATGGGAGCCTCATCAGAACCCCTTTGCTCAAAAATGTGGGATCCAAATTGATAGATCAGTCCGTTGCGTCCCCAGTTCTTGACCGGGAATTACGCTCGGTGATTCAATCCTTTACCCTGCTGGATGAACTGAACCCGGAAGATTTCCAGCGTTTGTTCCTGTCCAATCAGTATATTTCTGAAGCGATGACAAGCTATCTCTTACCGGAACTTTCTAACGATTCCAGGGCGCTCCTCACCAGTTTTCTTTCCCGAAAAGATCGGCGTTATACCTTTGCGGAAGAAGCGGCTTATATCTACTCGGATGAATTTCTGCGGGCCAAAGGCGCGGCATTGCAGATCATCCTCTCCGCCTGGCAGCGTCTTTCGGTGTATCCCGATTCGATGTACGGAAAAATAAAAACCCTCCTCTCCATTTCTCAGAATATCGTTACCAATTATGCGCGGATTACCTTCTTCCTGCGCCAGGCTGGGGACGCCGCTTCCCTGCGGGATGTGCAGAACCTGGTTACTGAATGGAAACGTTTAACCGCTGCCCAAAATAGCTTCATCTCTCAGGGTAGAGAGCTTTTTGAAGAAATAAAAAATGACCTGATAAAGGTTACGATACCCCTACTCAATCAGTCTGGGGGTGATGCTTTTGGAGACAACCTGATAAACGACTATCTTTTTAACGACCTGGTGATCGATTATGCGGTAAAAGAGTATACGGATCTTTTTCACAAAGATATGGATTTTATCAGAATAAAGAGTAAGGAAATGCGAAATGGTGTCTTGGGGGCTGTCAGCGCCTTGGAGCGTGAATTCTCCAGTAATCTGACCCGGGAACTTGAAAGTTTGCGGGTCAGCGCGCTGAGCCTGAAAACCAATGAACTCTTGTCCGCAAAAATGACCAAAGAAGCGAATGCAGATTCTCTTTTTATGGTGGTGGAGAAAATTTTGAACCTTGCCGGGGCAGTGGATATACCAGACGAGCACAAACTGAGAAATACCCCAGGTTTAAATTGGATGAACGGACAGTATGAGATCATTGGGGCCTTTGATAATTACGAAACCTATGTTAAACCCTTCGTGGAAAATGAAAAGGTTTCCACCCTTATCAGCAACGGAAGAATCATGCTGGCGGCCCAGGCCTATCTTAACCGCTATATCATGCTCAGTGTCGAATATGACTTTCTCTCAAGCCCCCAAGAAACCATCGCTGCAATGATAGCTGTTCGTTCAGAAGCAGAGAACCGGGAGATATTTTCCCTCTCTGGCCGGGCAATTCAAAGTGCTTTGGGGGCGATCCATTTTAATAAGAGCTATGATCCAGGAATAGTGAAAGAGATAACCGATGGTATCGCGGTGTATAACGATTTATTTACCCGTTATAGTACGCTGCAAGAAGCGCCTAAATTTCTCAAAAACCAGGAGCGGCTCTATCAGACCGAGTCTTTCAGCGCCTACCTTGGCTTATATCTGAGCTATTGGGGAAATTACCCGGATAACGCCTATGTGCCCTCCTTGGGATGGCGAGAATACCGGGTACGGGTAAATCAAACTAAACCCTACCAGATCAATTCCGTACTTCAGTCCCTCTACACCGAATGTATTGGTATATTAAATGATGTCAATGATGTGGTGTTATCCGATGTATTAAAGCGGGAAAAAAACGATTACATCACGTCCCTGAACGACCGGATAAAGTTGCTTTCCGCTTTCCTCAGCGCCGACGCAGATCGTATGCTTACGGCCTGGAGTAAACTGCCCCAAGAAGCGGAGCCGGCCTTTAAACATATCCGGTCGTTATCCTTGGATGAAATCAAAGACACCTATATGACCGTGTACTCGGATACCAGAAATATCAACATCGGTTGGTGGAATGATTTTATCATGAACGGTATCCACATCCTGTCGAATACCTATTGCCGTCTCAAGTTAGAGGCCTTTTCCGAAAAACTTGACCGTCTCCGGGTATTTCCTCTCCTCGTTGACGGGCTTCGAGAAGAGGTCTTATCCCTTAATACCCTGGAAGATATAGCGATCTTGTTACGGGACATGGGAGCCGGCGATTTACCGGTACAAGCTACCGAAGAAGCGGATCCCCTGGACCCCATACTGCACCCGATCCTGTTCAAGGGTGCCGACGCCCAAGCCTGGGCCCAGACTGTCTATCAGTTTGCTGCAGCGGCAGTGGATAGCAAAAAACCGCTCCTCTGGACCCTCTCCCAGCCGCCCATTGATGTCCAGGGGAAACTTTCCCTGAGCAGGCGCCTCCTTGCGGTAAGCCGTTTCAGATATGTAGAGGTTTCCACCTCTGGAAGAGCAGCCAAATCCATTAATACCTATATGAATGAAAAAATCAGCCTTGCCGAAGGTACCCCGATTGACAAGAACATGAATTTCAAGTTTTACCGGACATCCTCGGATACCCGGCCATCGGTGGAACTTGTTCTGGATAAACCATGGTCGATTTTTGATTTTTACTTGCATAAAGATGTGATAAGCAATGAAGGGGGAACGTATTTCCCCATCTTTTTGAACGATGAAGCAGGGGAATATGTGTACTTTGTGGAGATTGATTTCAATGTGGATATTCCCCAACCTGATCGATGGTATACTAGGGCTACCTGGCCAAATCTCAGGATTATGGACGGTATGGTTACGGTCAATCGCTGAGAAGATATTAGACTTGTTCGATAACCCGGTTGGTTATCTCACAAGTCTTGCAATTTCTCGCCTTTGGGGCTACGAAATTGCTGTTTTTTAGAGGAAGTTGTTCAGAAACTGAGGTTTCTGAACAACTCTAATGAAGGCGAATAACGCCCTCAAGCGGTATGCCGGGCTTGACAGGGGAACCGGAACATACCGGACCAGCAAAATGGAAGCCGCGTTCCGAAAGAACTCATGGAATAGGTGTTTGTTGACCCTGAAACCGCGTTGCCGGGCGTTGTATCATCTCTGACCAAGGGCGTATCCGACTCGTTTTTGAAGGCCAAAATTCTCCACGACTGGATTTGCGACCACATCGCTTATGACGCGGACATGTATTTCAGCGGCAGGATACGCGATCAGGAGTATGTTTCCGTATTGAAAAAGAAAAAAGCCGTATGTTCCGGTTATACCGATGTGATGAATCAGATGTGCAGCCTTGCGGGCATCGAGTCCGTCGGCATAAACGGCTATTCCAAGGGGTTTGGCTATGCCGGTAAAATCGGGAGAGACACGGACCACGCATGGAACGCCCTGCATATCGGGAACCAGTGGTATCTCGTGGATGTAACCTGGGACGCGGGCCCGATGGAAAGGCGGACCTTTATCAAACGCTACTCTACGGAATGGCTCTTTCTTGACTCCCGCCCCTTCCTTTATTCGCATTTG
>JAIRLU010000256.1 GCA_031259215.1 Treponema sp.
TAGCCCTGGTATGGGGCGGCTATAGCCGCCCCATACCAGGGCTACAAAAAAACGGCAAAACCCTTATGATGGTGTCTTCCACCACATCATCAATAAGGAGTAATGCCGTTATGTTCAAGTCTAGCACAAATCAGGAAAAATGCTATGCCCATCTGTCCCTCGCCGAGCGGGAGGAGATCGCTATCGCCCTGGAACAAGGTCAATCCATGCGTTCTATCGCTGAAACCCTGGGAAGAAGTCCCTCGTCTATCAGCCGGGAGATTAAGCGGAACAGTCCGCCGGTGAACAAGGTCACATACCGGGGAAACAGAGCCCAAAAACGGGCCGAAGACCGATCCTGTCGCAGCCACGCGAAGGAACGTCTGGCCAACCCCCTGGTTAAAGCCTATGGGGAATACCATTTGATTCATGACGGCTGGACCCCGGAAGGCATCGCCGGCAGGCTTCCCCTGGATTTCCCCGAATATAAAACAAACTATGAATCAATCTACCGGTGGATTTACACCAAACGCCGGGATCTCATACCCTGCCTGGTCAGGGGCCATACAAAGCGGCATACACGGCCTTCCGGCAAGAAAACCCGGGTTTCCAGGATACCTAAGCGCCCCGACATAACCGAGCGCCCCGCCACAGTGGATCTGAGGGCGCAGGCCGGTCATGGGGAAGCTGACACCGTGGTTTCCCGCCAAAGCAAGGCGTGCGCGGCGGTCCTGGTTGAGCGGAAAAGCCGGTTTTTCATAGTCCTCCGCATGAAAGACAAAACCGCATCGGCCATGCACGAGGCGGTGGCTGCCGCGCTTTCGGGCCTTCCTGCCGGGTCGCGAAAAACCCTCACCTTATGACAAGGGATTGGAAAATGCGCTGCATGAACTGACCAACACCCTGCTTAATACAAGGTCATACTTCTGTAAACCCTATCACCGTTGGGAGAAGGGGAGCATAGAAAACCGCAACGGGATACTGCGGAGATATTTCCCCAACAAACACAATTGGCACTTGACGACACAGAAAAGGATAGATAAGGTTGTAAGCGGGATTAATGCGACGCCGATGAAGTGTTTAGGTTATAGAACCCCCGCTGAAGTTTTTGCTAAATGCAGCGGTGTTGCACTTGTCGGTTGAATCCGGGGTATATTTGAGCTGATTTCAAAACCTGATTGGCTTTAAACCAGCTTGTGATAAGCATATCAGAAGGGATAGGTAATACGGATCTTCACAAAGTCGTTTTTATGGTACTGTCCAAGTTGCCCTCTTGTATCGCCGATGAATATACCGCCTGAACAGGCAATTGGGTAATGTCCTAAAATTATTTGAGCAAACATAGTCTCCCCAAAAACCAGACTTTTATTGGACTTGTTCGATAACCCGGTTGGTTATCGAACAAGTCTTGCAAAATGCTCTGCATTTTGCTGTTTTTATCGGAATTTGTTCAAAAACTTCAGTTTTTGAACAACTCTATTGTAAAAACGACAACTATCTTGTGTGCCTGTTCGGTTTTTGAAAAATGGATCCCTGTCCTAACCAGCCAGGTGTTCCAGGTCCTCAGAGACAGCTGTTTCCTTTCAATCTTTTGAGTGTTTTTCTTCGTAACCGTCAGAATCTCCGTGAAAAACGCTCGTAATACGCATAGGTACCCTCGGTATAGACTTTCCCTAGGGTAAGCGGCTTAAGCAATTCCAGCAGCTTATCCATATCCTTATGTTCTCTGGTTCCACACCAAAAAGCAATGACTTCACCACTCCTGTGGTCAGCCCGCCACAGCCACATTGGATGCTTTTATCCTGATAAAAACTCCCCATTTCGTCCATTTCTACGCGAATAGGGACCTTTTTATGGGATTCTAGAGAGTCTTTGTTCACAAACCTCCTCCCTTGCTAGGGTTTTCCTGTCCCGTTATAGTATAGCTATGGAGCAACTGAAACGGACCACCCTCTGCGAGGCATTAAGAAAGCAGGATGGAAGACCCCAAGCTGGTGTCTACCCGCATCCAAAAGTTCCGGATGGAGAATGGATGCTTGCCGGTGATGCTGCGTAAAGAAGGTATATATGACAAAGCAAACTGAAAAAGGATACTAGATTATGAAGATAGCGTATATAACACGGGTAATGGTTCATATCTCCCTTATACCGGCATTTCTGTTTAGTTCCTGTGCGTCAAAAGAGCCGACGCTGGAAGAAGCGCCCATCATCACCTCTGCTACCTATCAGCATACCCAGTACAACGGGCAAAACCAAGCGGTAGAGGTTCATGCCGCAAAGGATGACGTCCCGCCTTTTGTTATCACCTATTTCAGATCCGAAGGGGATCTGGAACAGAACCGGAATGGCCGTACCGAGCCGCCGGTAGAGGTGGGAGATTACTACGTTAGAATTGAACGGCCCGCGGGAAAGGGATACCAGCAGGGGAATCCTATCAAGATCGAATACCACATTCAGAAGGCCTTCATTACCATCATTGCCGATCCGGTTCAGCGTTTTGTCTATGATGGCAAGCCCAAGGCAATTACGGCGCGTACCGAACCGCCGGTGGAACCGCCCTTGGTCTTTTCTTATATCGCCCTTGATGGTTCTGGGGATACAGCCCTTATGGTTCCTCCCACTGAACGAGGCCGCTACCGGGTTGCGGCCGTTTTTCCCGGTAATGCACGGTATATGGGGGCATCCCAGGAAATAGCATTGCAGATTGAGTGAAGCCGGCTTTCTCATAAGGAAGAGGATATGAAAACAGCCCCAGATATGTTGAGGTTATTTCAAAACCAAGGGATTTTTAAAAAGGTCCAAGGACTTTATCAACCGCCAATCCAGCAGCTTTTCATAAGGAGGAAGGCCGGCGCCTTACGAAGGCCCTCCTCCTGCACTAAACCCTACTCATCCGTTTCTTCCGGTATAAAATCTTCTTCCCCGGTCGTTTCCGCGACTTTTTCCAGTTTAACCCGTTCCAGGATCTCCTGCATCTCCACGTCCAGGTCTTTATTATCCTCATCAAAGAGCTTCACCCCCCGATAACGCTTCATACCCGTACCCGCCGGAATGGGATGACCGATGATGATATTTTCCTTAAGACCCCGAAGGTAATCGGTGGACCCCGCAATAGCCGCATTGGTAAGGACCCGAGTGGTTTCCTGGAAACTCGCGGCAGATAAGAAGGAGTCAATATTGAGGCTTGCCTTGGTAATACCTTGAAACATGGGCCGGGCCACTGCAGGCTGGCCCCCTTCTTCAATGACCCGGTTGTTTTCCTCGTGGAAACGGTACTTGTCTACCAGTTGGCCGAAAATGAACTTCGTGTCCCCAACGGATACGATTTCCACCTTCCGCATCATCTGTCTGACGATAACCCCGATGTGCTTATCGTTGATGGTTACCCCCTGGACCCGGTACATCTGCTGGATTTCGTCCATGAGGTACCGCTGAAGACGGCTTTCACCCATGATAAAGAGAATATCATGGGGATTAATCGCCCCCACGCAGAGACTTTCTCCGGCTTCCACCGTATCCCCGTCCCGGATCAATAACCGTTTGGTCATGGGGATAAGGTGCTTGTATTCCTTCCCAAAGACATCTTGGATGGTAATTACCCGCTTACCCTTGATCATACCCTTGAAAGAAACCCTACCCGAAACCTGAGCCAATACCGCAGGACTCTTGGGCTTGCGGGCCTCGAAGAGCTCACTCACCCGGGGAAGGCCGCTGGTAATATCCATGGCCTTGGCCGACTCCTTGAGGGTCTTGGCTATGGTGCGTCCTGCGTTGATCCGTTCTCCTTCATCAACCTGGATATAGGCCCCTCCGGGGAGGAAGTAAGAAGCCAGTTCCGCGCCGTCCTCGTCAATGATGAATATCCGGGGCTGCTTACTTTCAAGCTGGAATTCGGTGATCCGTTTTTCGATGTTTCCCGTTTCCTCGTCGATTTCTTCTTTTAAGGTGGTACCGGGGATGATGTCTTCGTATTTGATAAACCCCGAAGCTTCTGCAATGATCGGGTCAGAAAAGGGGTCGAAGGTAGCAATGGTCTTTTCCGCAGCCACCACTTCTCCTTTTTTTACCACCAATTCAGAACCGTTCCGGACTTCGATTTTCTGATCCTGCCCAATCAGATAGAGATGATCCTCCAAAACCATAGCATAGGCGATTTCAGGAGAGAGCACTTCTTGTCCTGCATGTTTGATAATCGGTTCCCCCCGGATGATACGCTTGCCATGTTCCGCCAAAAGTTCATCCTGTTCCTCAAGCCGGTATTCCTTCATGACCTTGTTCACGACGGCATAGCCTTTGCGGGTAAAGAGCCAGCGGCCATCGGCAAGCTCCACATGCACCCCACTGACATCCCGGATATATACCGGGTATTTCAAGGAAATTTGGCTTTCTTCACTGACTTTGGTGGCGGCTCCTCCGATATGAAAGGTCCGCATGGTAAGCTGGGTTCCCGGCTGACCAATGGACTGGGCCGCAATGGTACCCACTGCCTCGCCGATCTCTACGGTACGGTTGGTGGCCAGGTTCCGGCCGTAACAGCGGCGGCACACCCCATGTTTGGCTTCACAGGTTAAAACCGTGCGGATCCGCACCGACTCAATGCCGGCGTCTTCAATGGCCAGGGCGATTTCTTCGGTGATCTCCTCATTCACATCCACCACCAACTCCCCGGTAATGGGGTGTTTGACCCGTTCCAGAGTATACCGGCCCACAATACGGTCATGCAGGGATTCGACAATTTCCTCGCCGTTTTTGATAGCCGAATAGGAAATACCGTTGATGGTACCGCAGTCGTCTTCATTGACCACCACATCCTGGGCAATGTCCACGAGCCGCCGGGTGAGGTAGCCCGCTTCCGCGGTTTTGAGGGCCGTATCAGCCAACCCCTTACGGGCGCCGTTGGTAGAGATGAAGAACTCGATCACCGAAAGTCCTTCTTTGAAATTGGACCGTATGGGGAGTTCGATGATATCCCCGGAAGGCTTGGCCATGAGTCCCCGCATTCCCGCAAGCTGGCGGATCTGGTTACGGCTTCCCCGGGCTCCAGAGTTGGCCATCATGTAGATCGAGTTGAACCCATCCCGGTCCGCTTCCAAGGTCTTCATCATAATATCCGTAAGCTCGTCGTTGGTCTTGTTCCATACCTCCACCACCCGATTGTACCGTTCTTCTTGGGTGATGTGTCCTTGGCGATGCTGCTTCTGGATAGAATCCACTTCCCGGCCTGCCCGTTCGATCATGTCGGCTTTTTCTTTGGGAATCACAATATCATCCACCCCGATGGTAGCGCCGAAAACCGTGGCGTACTTATAGCCGGTGTTTTTGATGGCATCCAGCATTTGCACCGTGGTCCAGGAACCTTTATCCGCGAAGATCTGTTCAATAAGTCCCCGAAGCTCTTTGTCTTTTAACTCATAGTTAATGAAAGGAATTTCCTTTGGCAATGCCTCATTAAAAACAAGCCGTCCCGGGGTGGTTTCAATGAGTCCATCATCCTTGATGGGAAAAACCCTCCCGGTTTTTCCCCAGACCGGTACTTTCGGGGGCCGTACCCGGATACAGGCTTCCCATTCCAAGGCGTGAGCGTCCACAGCCATGAGGATCTCTTCCACCGTACCATAGTGCCTACCCTGGCCCTTGGCATGGGGCTTTATCCGGGTGAGGAAGTTGATCCCCAACACCATATCCTGGGAGGGAAACACGATGGTCTTTCCATTGGCAGGATTGAGGAGGTTTCGGGCGGAGAGCATCAAGGTCCAGCACTCCATCTGCGCTGCCTGGGTGAGGGGCACATGTACCGCCATCTGATCCCCGTCAAAGTCCGCATTAAAGGCGTGGCACACCAGGGGATTGAGCTTGATGGACTTACCCTCTACTAAAACCGGCTCAAAGGCCTGGATTCCCAGTCGGTGCAAGGTAGGCGCCCGGTTAAGGAGGATAGGATGCTCCTTAACCACCTCGTCCAGAATGGCAAAGACTTCGGGAGTCTCCTGTTCCACCAGGATCTTGGCTTTTTTGATGTTGTAAACTACGTCCTTATCCACGAGCTTCTTCATGATGAAGGGTTTGAAAAGCTCCAGGGCCATCTTGGTAGGGAGTCCGCACTGCCACATTTTGAGGTCCGGCCCTACGGTGATCACACTCCGGCCTGAATAGTCCACCCGTTTGCCCAAGAGGTTCTGCCGGAACCGGCCCTGCTTGCCTTTAAGCATATCGGAAATGGACTTGAGGGGCCGGTTGGAGGCGCCTTTGACCACTCGCTTTTTCTTAGAATTGTCAAAAAGGGCGTCCACTGCCTCTTGGAGCATACGCTTTTCATTGCGGATGATGATATCCGGGGCATTCAATGCCTGGAGCCGTTTGAGCCGGTTGTTCCGATTAATCACCCTTCGGTACAGGTCGTTCAGGTCTGAAGTGGCGAAGCGGCCTCCGTCCAGTTGTACCATAGGACGCAGCTCCGGGGGGATGACCGGAACCACATCCAGGATCATCCATTCGGGCTTGTTACTGGAATTGCGAAAATTTTCCACGATCTCGATGCGCTTTAAGAGCCGCTTATCACTCTTGGCGCCCTTTTCGATCATCTTAGCCCGGAGTTCAAGGGCCATTTGGTCCAGGTTGAGGTTTTCCAAGAGAATCCGCACGGCCTCTGCGCCCATACCGGCGCTGAAACCGCCGCCGTATCGTTCCTGAGCGTCATAATACTCATCTTCCGTGAGGAGCTGCATTTTTTTGAGGTCCGTGTCTCCTGGTTCAATGACCACGTACTTTTCATAGTAGAGCACGGACCGTAAGGCCGCCATGGGAATATCCAGGAGCAGGCCCATACGACTCGGAATGGAACGATAATACCAGATATGAGAAACCGGTGCTGCCAGTTCTATATGCCCCATCCGTTCCCGGCGTACCTTGAAGTGGGTTACCTCTACCCCGCAACGGTCGCAAATGACCCCTTTATAACGGATGGATTTGAATTTACCGCAGTAACATTCCCATTCCTTGGTGGTCCCGAAGATCCGTTCACAGAAAAGACCGTCCTTTTCAGGCCGGAGCGTTCGGTAATTGATGGTTTCCGGTTTTTTAACTTCCCCGTAAGACCAGGCTCGGATCATATCCGGCGAAGCCAAACGGATCATAATGGAATCAAAATCTTGTATATCCCGCATGTATATACCCCTTATGGTGGGAGTGGGGAAGGGGAGAGGAACTGCCTATCCGATCCCTCCACCTTTTAAACGTCCCCTGGCGCATAATAATCACTACCCTACAGTTCCTACAAACCCCTAACGGGCTTGGAACTGCCTTAGCTGAGGCTTCCGGCATTATTGCTGAGGCTTCCGGTAACATCCCTGAGGTTTCCAGCACTAGTGCTGAGACTTCCAGCATTATTGATGTACACCCTCTTGTCTGAAATCATACTTAGAAGTTTGAACCTGCTTTACTGATAAGCTCATCATCCCGCTCGGTAAGAGGAATCTGTTTGCCTTTGGTGTCATAGATGGTTACGTCCAATGCCAAGCCCCGCAATTCCTGGACCAATACGTTAAAGGATTCAGGAATCCCTGCGGTGGTAGAAGGCTCGCCCTTCACAATGGCTTCGTAGATTTTAGACCGGCCCGTCATATCATCGGACTTAATCGTTAAAAGCTCCTGCAAGGTATTGGCCGCGCCGTAGGCTTCCAAGGCCCACACTTCCATTTCCCCGAGCCGCTGCCCGCCGAATTGGGCCTTGCCTCCCAAGGGTTGTTGGGTAACCAAGGAATAGGGGCCTGTGGACCGGGCGTGCATCTTATCGTCTACCAGGTGGTGGAGCTTGAGGAAGTAGATCACCCCGCAGAAGATAGGGTTCACAAAGGGTTCCCCGGTGCGGCCATCCCGTAGGTAGGTCTTAGAGCTCACCGGAAGCCCTGCTTCTTTGAGCTTTTCTTCGATCTGCTCGGTGGAAGGGGACTGGAATACCGGCGAGGAAAACCATTCATCCAAGGTAGACGCAGCCCAGCCCAGTTCAGTTTCCAAGAGCTGACCGATGTTCATCCGGGAAGGAACCCCCAGGGGGGTGAGGCAGAGGTCCAAGGGCGTACCGTCTTCCATGTAGGGCATGTCTTCTTCCGGGAGTATCCGGGCCACCACTCCCTTGTTACCGTGCCGGCCGGCCATCTTGTCCCCTTCCCGAAGCTTCCGTTTCGTGGCGATGAGCACCTTGACCACCTCGTCCACCCCGGGGTTGAGATCATCCCCTTGGGTACGCTTGAGCCGCTGTATATCAATGATGGTTCCGTCAATACCGTGAGGCACCCGGAGGCTTGAGTCTCGCACCTCCTTGGCCTTTTCACCAAATATGGAATTAAGGAGCTTAAATTCCGGGGTGGTTTCGGTCTCACTCTTAGGGGTTACCTTCCCTACCAGGATATCCCCGGAACGCACCTTCGCCCCTACCCGGATGATCCCTTCCGCATCCAGGCTATCCAGGCTTTTCTCAGAGGTATTGGGAATGTCCCGGGTGATCTTTTCCGGGCCCAACTTGGTTTCCCGGACTTCGGTGAGGAATTCTTTGATATGGATAGAGGTGAACATATCCTCTTTTACGACCCGTTCGGAGATGAGAATCGAATCCTCGTAGTTATACCCATTCCAAGGCATGAACCCTACCAAGATATTTCGGCCCAAGGCGAGCTCACCGTTTTTCGTCGCAGGCCCATCGGCAATGACCTGTCCAGGAAGCACCTGTTCCCCTATCTGTACGAGGGGGCGTTGATTATAGCAGGTATCCTGGTTGGTCCTTTGGTACTTAATCAAATGATACACATCAAACCCTTGATCGTTGCTTATGGCAATACGGGGGGGCTTCACCTCAGGATCCGTACCAGCAGGCTCAATGGTAATGTCTTGGGAAGTAACCCGCACCACCTTGCCGGCTCTGCGGGCCTTAACCAGTACCCCGGAATCGTAGGCGCATTTTCCTTCCATTCCCGTACCAACCCGGGGAGCTTCAGGAAAGACCAGGGGTACGGCTTGACGCTGCATGTTGGAACCCATCAAGGCCCGGTTAGCATCGTCATGTTCCAGGAAGGGGATGAGCGAAGCCGATACCGAGATGATCTGTTTAGGGGATACATCCATGTACTGAATATCTTCAGGGCCCCGGGTGGTATAATCCCCCTGCCTGCGACAAGATACCTGCTCATCGACAAAAAAACCGTCGCTCTTGAGTTTAGCCGAGGCTTGGGCTATGTAATACCGATCCTCGTCCATAGCAGAGAGGTATTCGATCTCCCCGGTGGCCACTCCGTGACGTACCTTGCGATACGGGGTCTCCAGGAACCCGTATTCATTCACCCGGGTATAGTTGGCTAAGGATACGATAAGCCCAATATTCGGTCCTTCCGGAGTCTCAATGGGGCACATCCGTCCATAATGGGTGTAGTGCACATCTCGAACCTCGAAACCGGCCCGATCCCGGGAAAGCCCCCCAGGGCCAAGGGCATTGAGCCTCCGTTTGTGGGTCAGCTCGGCCAAGGGATTCACCTGATCCATGAATTGGGAGAGTTGACTGGATCCAAAGAACTCCTTGATCACCGCCACCACGGGTTTAATCGAAATGAGGTCCTGGGGCTTGATGGTATCCGTCTCCTTGAGGCTCATCCGTTCCTTGGCGATCCGTTCCATCCGGCTGAATGCGGTCTTCATGGCATTGGCCATGAGTTCCCCCACAGATCGGACCCGGCGATTACCCAAATGGTCGATATCATCAATGTTTTCATCCCCCACGTAGACCTGGATGAGGAACTTCATGGTGGCGATAATATCCTGTCTGGTCAGGGTAGAATCTCTCAAGGGAGGCCTAAAGTCAAACTTCTTGTTGAGTTTATACCGCCCCACTTTCCCCAGATCGTAACGTCGGGTGGTAAAAAACATCCCCATCAGGTCCTTTTCCGCAGCCTCCACCGTGATGGACTCCCCGGGCATGAGCACCGAGTAGACTGCAGAAAGGGCATCTTCCTTGGAAGGTTCATCCCGTTCCGGATCATCCTTGACAAATTTTATCTCTTCCCGTTCAAAACAGTTGAGGAGCATCGGCGAGTTAAGGGAATGAGGATCTTCAAAATTAATAACCCCTACCGAGGCAATGCCATGGCTCAGGAGTTCATCCACATTATGGGGGTGTAATTTTTCCCCTGCCCGATAGAGTTTTTTTCGTCCGCTCCCTTCGGAAGGGCCATCTCCTTCTCCTGTACTAATCCACACCGCAGCAGCCAACACCCGGCCTGAAAACCGTTCTCTGGTTTCCCGATCATCCACGACTTCCAGGGTTTCGATGGTATAAAAGGCCTGGATGATATGCTCCCGGCTTTCATACCCCAAAGCTCTGAGGAATATGGTCCCCAGGATCCGCTTTTTCCGGTCAATTTTGACGTAGATCAGCTCCCTTTTTTGGTCAATTTCAAATTCCATCCAGGAACCGCGGTAGGGAATGATCCGGGAGGCAAAAATACCCTTTTCATGGCTGAAAATAACCCCGGGAGAACGGTGAATCTGGGAAACCACAACCCGTTCAGCCCCATTGATGATAAAGGTACCCCGCTCGCTCATGACAGGAATATCACCCATGTAGATATCCTTCTGCCGGATTTCACCGGTCTGCTGAAAGATAAGGTTTACCCGTGCTTTAAGAGAGACTGCATAGGTGAGCCCCTTTTGCTTGCAATCCTGTTCAGAGAATTTGATATTCTCTTCATCCAAGGTATAATACTCATATTCCAAGACCATATCCCCATTAGGACTTTCAATGGGAAAGGTGGATCTAAAAACTTCCTCAAGCCCCTGTATTTCCAGGGTGCCATGGTTTCGCAACCGTTCCCGTTGCAGGAAGCGTTCGTATGAACAGATCTGAATGTCGATAAGATCCGGAAGATCCATCACATCTTGAATATCCTTCCCGATATACCTTCGTTTACCGATTGACTTTTCTGTTACCATTCCTTCCCCCTGTGGGCTTAAAATTTACAAAAAGGCCCCGGCAGACACCGGAAGCCTCTTCGGTGAAACCTTACCTAACACCGATTATTACGAGAAAACTACATTGTATACTGCTAGGATTACTGAATTTCAACAGTACCGCCGGCGGCAGTGACCTGATCCTTGATTTTCGCGGCTTCTTCTTTGGAAACATTCTCTTTAAGCGGCTTAGGGGCCCCTTCAACGAGGTCTTTAGCTTCCTTGAGTCCCAGACCAGTAACCGCCCGGACCTCTTTAATAACCGCGATCTTCTTGGAATCATCATAAGCCTTGAGAACAACATTAAATTCCGTCTTCTCTTCCACGGGTTCCGCCGGTGCGCCTGCACCACCGCCGACTGCAGCCACTGCCACAGGAGCGGCAGCGGACACGCCAAATTTTTCCTCCAACGCTTTAACCAATTCTGAAACTTCCAGAACCGTCATGGACGAAATCGCTTCAATAAGCTGATCAATACTAAGGGCTGCCATATTACCTTCTCCTTCATCTTCTACATAATGTATCCATACAGATACACTTCGTCCTTGCGGACATTCCCGGACTCGTGCCGGTATAGCAACCGACAGGAACGGCAGCACCCGAAGCCTGACGGTTTTTTTGTTTTTATAGTTTGCCTATGGAGGCGCTCACAAATGGACCCCTTGCTCCTTACTCCTCGCCTTTTTTATCTCCCACCGCCTTAATGGCCCGCACTAGCCGGGCATTGATATCGTTGAGGTCCGCGGCAAGGGTCCGAACTGGACCATTCAAGACAGACATAAGCATAGAAATAAGCTCCAGCTTACCGGGCAGCTTGGAGAAAGTCTCGGTTTGAGCAGCATCGTAGATCGTACCGCCCACCAGGGCCCCTTTTACCTTGAGGACCGGAGCCTCCCGGATGAACTCAAAGAGTATCTTGGCAACTTCATTCGCATCTTGGGGAACAATGGCCACCGCAGTGGGACCTATCAGATAGGAGGATACATCAGGAGCAGCCAGATGTTCAAAAGCAATCCGGGCAAAGTTATTTTTCACCACCTGAAACCGGGAGGCTTTAGCCCCAAGCCGTTTCCGCAGCGTGGTGATTTGCTCCACGGTCAGTCCCCGATAATCAGTAAAGATAAAGTCCTTGGTATGTCCGAAGTGCTCTTCTAATGCCTGTATTGCAGAAACCTTAACATCCTGTACTTTTTTTGCCACAATGGCCATGACTTACTCCTCGTCCTTAATTGAGACCCATACGCCGGATCCCATCGTAGAAGCCACTGAGATCGTCCGAATAAACGCACCTTTAGCGTCAACCGGCCGCTTCCGCTTAATTTCAGCCACTGCGGTCTTGATATTTTCAGCCACTTTGTCGCTTTCCATGGAAACCTTGCCTACCGCAAGATGGACCACTCCGGTCTTGTCAGCCCGAAATTCAGTGCGTCCTTTCCGCAGCTCTGCTAAGGCGCCTTTGAGATCAAAGGTAACGGTCCCGGTCTTGGGATTCGGCATGAGTCCTCGACGGCCCAAAACCATACCCAGCTTACCTACATCTTTCATCATATCCGGGGTAGCCACGGCCACATCAAAATCCAGCCAGCCCCCTTTTATCTTTTCGATTAAATCCTCCGCTCCTATATAGGTAGCACCTGCTTCCTGGGCCTCTTTTTCCTTTTCGGCCTTACAAAACACCAAGATCCGTTTTTCCCCGCGGAACTGATAGGGTAATACCACCGTATCTCTGACGGATTGGCTTTTTTTTAGATTCAGTTTTACCGAAAGATCCACCGTCTCATCAAATCGAGCAGTGGCCAAGGTTTTAACCACATCTAAAGCCTCTTTTAATCCATAGGAAGCAGTAGGATCGTATTTTTTAAGCTTGTCCAGGTACTTTTTTCCGTGTCTCATTTTTCTACCTCGACCCCCATAGACCGGGCAGTTCCTGCAATGATCTTCAAAGCCCCTGCGAGGTCATTGGCAGAAAGATCCGGCATTTTGAGTTTGGCAATCTCTTCAAGTTTCGCTTTCGGCAACTTGCCGACCTTGGTCTTATGGGATTCTCCGGATCCCTTCTCAATACCTACAGCCTTCTTGATCAACACCGCCGCCGGAGGGGTCTTGAGGATAAAGGTAAAGGATTTATCTGTATATACCGTGATGACCACCGGTATAATCAGGCCCACCTCCATAGACTTAGTCCGGTCATTAAATTGCTGGACAAACTGAGGGGCACTCACCCCATGCGGCCCCAGGGCAGGCCCTACCGGCGGAGCCGGAGTTGCCTTACCCGCAGGGCACTGAAGCTTGATAAGGGTGGCAATCTTTTTTTTTGCCATGCATATTCTCCTTGTGTGGTATACCCGGAACCGATTCGCCAAGAACCACGGCTACCAAAATATTCCGGGCTAACGTTTCCGATACATCAGAAACTCCCATCTAGCACCGGGTATACGAATGAACCTCTTTCAAAACCACTTCGCTTTTGAAAGAACCCATCCCTACACCCCCTTTCATTAGAGTTGTTCAAAAACTTCAGCTTTTGAACAAATTCCGATAAAAAACAGCAAAATGCAGAGCATTTTGCAAGACTTGTTCGATAACCAACCGGGTTATCGAACAAGTCCATTAAACCTTTTCTACCTGTAAGAGATCCACATCCAAGGGTGTATTCCGGCCAAAGATGCCGACCATCACCTTGAGCTTGTTTTTCTCATGATTTACTTCTTCAATAATACCCGTAAAAGACTCGAAGGGGCCCTCAATGATCTTCACCTGTTCCCCTGGAGCAAAAGACTGCCGGGTTCGTACCGGCCGTTCACCCTTGATCTCTCCGGATTTTTGTAAGATGATCCGGGCCTCTTCTCCCGGTAAAGGCTGGGGCTTCCGATCTGCCGGGGTACCTACAAACCCCGTAACCCCTTGGATTTTTTTGATTTTTGAACAAATCCCTTTCCAGCTTAGATCCGGCAGGTCCATTTCTACCAGAATGTATCCAGGAAGGAATTTTTTAGTCATAATCCGCTTCTTTCCGTCTTTGACCTCTACCACTTCCTCAGAAGGAACCTTTACATCCCGAACCTGTTCTTTGTCAAGCTCCCCAGAGTCGATCATCATGCGTATGGTTTTTTCTATTTTATTTTCGTATCCCGCATAAGTATGGAGGACATACCAGCCCGTTGCCATAGGTTTCCTTTATGTACTAAAATATCGCTTGCACCCCAAGGAGCAGCACCACATCCACCAAACCCAATACCCCAGCAATAATCAGCGTAGAAACAATAACCACCTTAACCGAACTGATAACATCATCCCGGCTTGGCCATACCACCTTTCGGAGTTCAGCATACGATTCTTTGACAAATTGAACCATTTTGTTCATGATATCCTCTCTACATGCAGGTACGATTTTTACGACACAGGCCAGGTAGGACTCGAACCCACAACATTCGGTTTTGGAGACCGACGCTCTACCATTAGAGCTACTGGCCTAAGAAAACACTCACTTGATTTTGGTTTCTTTATGTATGGTATGCTTTCGATCAAAAGGGCAATACTTATTAAATTCGAATTTCTCCTGGGTATTCCGCCGGTTTTTCTTGGTGGTATAATTTTTCCGCTTACATTCACTGCATTGTAAGGCAATAAGCTCTACTGCTGTTTTTTTCGATGCCATGATATCCCCTTAACATTTCCCCAACTCTCTGGGAGGTCTAAAGTACGTTCTAAAAAACACCAAGCCCTCAAGCGGAATCGAACCGCTGACCGCATCCTTACCATGGATGTGCTCTACCGACTGAGCTACAAGGGCATACACGCACAAGTATCACAAGGATACTAACATTTCCAAATTGTGTCAAGGGATTTTTTCCTTGATCTGCCGCTATTTTTCTTTTTTCTTTCTTTTCAGGATGACCTTTCTGTAAGTTGCGGTTTAACCGGTCATTACCGCCTCCTGGGACTGATTGTATCATGACCGGGTGGGAAACACAAGAATCCAGGTTGATCCGCTTCAGAATACCATGTAGGGGGCAGAAATCCTTATACCCTCCGCCCGGATAATCCGGGAATTACAAAGAAATCTCCCGAAAAAAAGGCATCTGCTAAGACCGACGCATCCAAACGCATCGGCTTAAGATCGAGGCAACTTCTAGAGGCATTACCACCTCCATCTTATGAGGACCCTCACCGGGTTACCGTGGATATACTGGTGAAGCTGGGTACCAATCCAAGATTCCTTTATGAGACTTGTTCAGAAACTGCAATTTCCCCATAACCCTCATTACCATGAGCCGGGAGTTCCTGTTTCCGGTGAACCGAATACCCAGTCGGCTTCGGCCTTCATCAGTTCCCACTCCCGGCAGGTGTCATCGTACACTGCCGCAAAAGCCATTCCTGCAGCCCGTGCGCCTTTGAGGGAATGGCAGGCGTCTTCAAAGACAACGCAATCGGCAGGTTCCAGCCCCAGCCGCCTTGCTGCGGCCTTCCATATATCAGGGAAACGTTTGTCCCTGGACGCCTCATCGGTGTAGAGGACAGCGGAAAAAAACGGACGCAGGCCGTGGCGTTGCAGGGCCGCTTCGCAGGCCCCAGGGAAGCAGGAGGTAAGCACCGCAAGCCTAAGCCCTGCATCGTACAATTCCCGGACCAGAGCTGCGGTTTCTTTTTTCAGGGGTATCGTGGTTTTATAGTACCCTAATACCATCCCTTCCCATTGGCAGATGATTTCTTCGGGGGAAAGCTCAAACCCGTAGCAGCGGATCACGTACTGCACGCTTTGGCTCAAGGTCATGGGGGCCAGCTCTTTTTCCAGACCTGCCTGGGGAGTCTTCTCTTCCCTCATAAGCCAGTCCCGGCAGAGATGATCCCAGACATGCATAGAATCAAGCAGCGTACCATCCAGATCAAAGATGGCCCCCCGATACTCCCGGATACTTTTTTGCATCTCCTAAACTCCCAGCGCCTTATGCACCATCGCCCGTACATTCCGGGCCGCCTCCTGTATGTCGGGCTGGGAGAGGATGCCGGAGATCACCGCGATTCCCGCCGCGCCGGTTTTCATAACCGCTGCCGCGTTAGCCTCGTTGACGCCGCCTATACCCACCACGGGGATCTTCACCGCCGCGCAGATCTCTGCCAGCCTGCTAAGGCCGATGGCTTCCCCCGCATCGGCCTTGCTCCCCGTGAGGTACACCGCCCCCACACCCAGATAATCCGCGCCCTCCTCCTGGGCCCGCAGAGCCGCTTCCACGGTGGACGCGGAAAGGCCGATGAACATACGTTCTCCGTTTTAAGGTCCGCCTGAATCCCCGCGCCGCCGGAGGAATCTGATCCCGCGATGGTCAACACGTTTTTCATAACGCTCCTTACACTCTTTTAGGGGCATAAAAAAACGCCCCCTGGTAAAATACCGCGAGGGCGTATAATCAGCCGTTCAGCTATTCCCTCCGCCGGCATTATCCGGATCAGGTTCAAGGGTTCGGCGTTTCGCTTCACGCCATCTCAGCCGGAAAGATCCAGCTCCCCATTTATTTTGTGATTTTAGAGTACCGTGCATACAATTTTTTATCAAGCGGCCGCGTTCTTGTACTTTTGGTCGCTTTCCGCCGGGTCTGCGCATAAACAGACCTGTTGAAACTGTCGAAAAAATAGTCAAACAACAAAAACCATGGTATACGTGGCTATTATGGCTCGGTATAAAAACCTTGATACATCTCAGGGATTGTTCCTTACCGTATTTCCTGATACCCGGGTTCAGTGGTGTATCGTACCCATGCTAGGCAATTCGACTAAATACGTCTCGTACAAAGACCTGAAACAAGACTGTGCGGATTTGAACGGGATATACCCAGCCGCTGACGAGGGGGCGGTCCGGGCGGCCCTTGAAGCATTGGGCAGGACCTGGGAGGGCACGTATCCGATGATGTATCGTTCATGGGATGATCCGTGGAATGACCTGGGTGAATATTTAAATAGAGTTGTTCAGAAACCTCAGTTTCTGAACAACTTCCGCTTAAAAAACAGCAAAATGCGGGGCATTTTGCAAGACTTGTTCGATAACCAACCGGGTTATTGAACAAGTCCACTGTTTAAAAACAGCGGGGATCGGTATCTCCCCAAGTTCTTTGACAAGGTGGCTGCCTTAAACGAGAGGATAGACGGCATGGTCGCCTGCAAGGGCTGGTTCTGCGGCCACTGGTATAAGGACAAGTATTATTATGACGTGGATATGAAACGGGAGTATAGGTATTTGTATAGTGCAACGGCGGTACTGCGGGGAGATGAAGTTATTTCATCTCATAGGTAATCGCCTAAGTCT
>JAIRLU010000127.1 GCA_031259215.1 Treponema sp.
TTGATGTTCCCCATCATTCCCTCCCATGAAATTATGATGGCTTACTATAGCATACTTCCCTTCTCTGTGAAAAAGCAAACCCCGATGCACTGGGGTATTACCCAGGGTCGGCGTTTAAAAGTATAGCTCTTTATATAATAGAGTTGTTCAGAAACCTCAGTTTCTGAACAACTTCCACTTAAAAAACAGCAAAATGCGGAGCATTTTGCAAAACTTGTTCGATAACCAACCAGGTTATTGAACAAGTCCACTAAGGATTTACCTCTTGACCTGCATGGTATCTTGAGAAATGTATTTTCTTAATATTGTAAAGAATTAAAAAAGTAAACGTCGATGCCCTGGGTACAAGACCATCAGAAATCCCCCATGAGCATAGCAGGGCCCGTGGAGTCTCGCCGCATGTAGCCGGGCGGAACCTTGCCTTGTGTCCGATGGGAAACAGCCTATATCCGAGTTTTACAACCGGGAAGCCTGCTGCGGGTGTACATGTACGGCAATCGATCCTGAAAGAATATGCTTCTTGCCAAAATACCCAGGAAAAATCAACCCTCGTTTTTTCTGATTACCCTGTGTACTCGGTACATCCTCAAGCCTTCACAGATTTCCTTCCACCCGGTATAGTAAATCCATGTGCCCCTTTCTTGTCTGGACCCTAGGCATTCTGGTCTTTATGGGATGTACCAGGGATTCAAACCGAATGGCTCCCAGTCAGCAGTTCCCCCAACAAGCAGATACCGCGGCGCCGCAACCAGAACCAGTTAAGGAAACTCAGGTATACCGAGAACAGGCTGCTCGCCTCGCCGCCTCCTTGGATGACCCCCTCCTTGCCGCTCAAGTGCTGATGACCGGTATTGACGGGAAGACCCCGGCATTAAGCGACGCCATGAAGACCCTTCTGAGGAACAGTCCTCCTGGGGGGATCATGTTGTTTAAGTATAACCTGGATACAGAAAAAGAGACCATCCGGGCTTTTTTGGATGCCTGTTCTGGGTACAGTAGGGTGGCGCTTTCTGAACCAGATGGGCCGCTCTGCATCCTCCCTTTCATCGCAGTGGATCATGAAGGAGGTGCGGTTCAGCGATTTGGGCCTGAGGTAACTCAGCTTCCTGAACCTGCCTGGTTTTGGGAAACCGCTCAAAAGCATGGAAGGGATTATGCGCTTCAGGAGCTTGAAACAACGGCCCGGCGTTCTGGGGAGGAGATTCGGGCGCTAGGGATCACCATGAACCTTGCGCCGGTAGCGGAAGTTCTGGATGAGGAAAACCGGCTCTTTTTGGAGGCCCGTTCATACGGACCGGATCCGGATTTTACGGAAGCTGCGGTGCACGCCTTTATCCGGGGTATGGAAGCCGCAGGTATTGCCTGTGTGGTGAAACATTTTCCAGGAAATACCAGAACCGATCCCCATAAAGGCAGGGCAATCCTCGCCGCGGATGCAGAAACCCTGGACCGGATGGTTCAACCCTTTGTAGGGGTAATCCGGGATAAGCAGCCTCCGGCAATCATGGTCTCCCACATTGTAGTACCTGGGTGGGACCGAGAACGAAACGCCAGCCTTTCCCCCAAGATAATCAGGGAGTGGCTTCGAGGCAAGTTGGGATTTACCGGCATAGTCATCGGAGATGATTTTTCTATGGGTGCAGTGGCGGATTCCGGTTTAAGCCTTGAAGCTGCGGTAGTGGAAGCCCTGAATGCAGGAGTTGATATGGTGATGACCTGGCCCCGGAACCTAAGGGGAGTACACCAGGCCATTCTCAAGGCGGTTCAAGAAGGCCGGCTCCCCCGGGAGCGGCTCCAGGAAGCAGTGGAACAGATACTTTTTGAAAAACTTCGGTACGGTTTGATTCAGGGGGAGCAAAAGGATGCTTTATAAGGAAGGGGGTATGAACGGAGGGGCCTATGAAAAGAAGAATAGGCGGCTCGATCCCCATAAGGCTGAAGATCCAAGGGGTGTATGTATCGGGGAATCGGGTATTGAAACAGCACGGATCCTGTATCTGAGCGAGGCATGTGTGGTGATAAACAAAATTCCTGGGGAGGCTGTTCAAGGCGCGGCAAAGGGGATGCGGGACCTCCCTCGACTCCTGAGGGAACAGCTTCAAGGAACCCCAAAAAGCCGCAAGTTCCTCCCGCAAGCGGTTAACCGGCTGGATGTTCCGGTTTCAGGGTGTTGCCTCTTTGCCCGCACGGCTCAGGCGCTGACGTTTTTAAACGCCCACTTTGCCCAAGGAACCTGTGAAAAACAGTACTGGGGAATCCTGGAAAAGCCCTCTCCTAATCTGGTTGTTCCTGAAACCGGGGAAATCGTACATTGGATTAAAACCGATGGTAAACGGAATAAGAGTATTGCATACGATGAGCCTGGGCCTGAGCGGAAGCAGGGGATACTCCGGTACCGGATTATCGGGTATGGCGACCATTATCTGTTCATGGAAATAAACCTCATAACCGGACGGCATCATCAAATCCGTGCCCAGTTGGCCAGGCTTGGGCTGCACATAAAAGGGGATCTAAAATACGGCGCCCGTCGCAGCGAAAAGCCCGGGGGTATCCGCTTGCACGCCTATTCCCTGGGGTTTCCCAATCCTTCTGAAAAAGGAGCACTCCTGCGTCTCACCGCCCCGCCCCCTTTCCAGGACCGGCTCTGGAATTTTTTCTCAGTCCTTCGATAAGGAGGAACAGGCTTCCTGTCGGTTAGGGCGAATCTACGGTCTTGAATGAAAGGCTCTTTCCATAAAAGGGGGAATTGCCCTGCCGACTATCTTTGGCTTGAGGCGCGGCCCTTCAATTCGGCAGGAGGGGGAGTGCTTAATGGAGGGATCCTAGGTATCAAAGATACTTGCAGTAATATCGAACTTCAATTCAGGAAATATGGGGGTAGATTCTGCAGCAGCCTTATTTTCAGCTTTAATGGAATCAAATACTTCTTGCCTGAAAACTTTTACCGCCTTGGGAGCATCAACCCCAAGGCGGATATGATCTCCCTGGATTTCTATGATCGATATGGAGATATCCTCTCCGATCATGATCTTTTCGTTCACCTTACGGGATAGGATTAGCATGGGTCGTCCCTCCCTTTTCTCCACGCTCGTAGCTCTGCCATGATATCATGCTTAATCTTCCATCGGGGGTCGGATAATACCGCTTGCATACCAAACCGGGTTTCCCGGTTAATAACCAGGGGCCCTTGTAGGTTAGCGGTCATCAAGCCCCCTTCCGATGGGATAGTGAGGATTGAAAGAATCAGGGCCTTACTCGGATCCGAAAGGCCTATTTCCAAAAGCTCTTCATTATCGATATTAACTTCATAATCAGGCCTGAAAAGAAAAGGATTGATCACAATAAAGGCAATGCTTTCCGCCTCTACTGATTGGAGCCAGTAAAAAGGCTGCCGTTCTGCATCAAGGAGTACATAATGCTTATATGAGGCAAACCCCAAAAGTCCCTGGGAAAAGGTTACCTCTTGACATGCATCCACCTCAATTACTCCATATGCCTTTGTTGCTACCTTCACATACTGCTCCTCATTACTCGGCTCACTAAAAGGACTCGTTACTACCGTAAGAAATCAAGTAACGTTGGAGAAAGAACCTTGGCCGCGGTTTGGAGCGCTGCTTTATGGGCAAATTCGAGCATTCCCAAGTCCGTAGCTGCCGTGGCAAAATCCAAGGACGCTTCCCGGCTTAAGGCAGCGGTAACCTGGGGGATCGCTTCATTGAGCCTGCTCCAGGTCATCTCCGCCCGTTCTCCTCGACTACCAATCTCTGCCAGGCGGCTCTGCATGTTGTTTAAGGCCAGATCCATACCCCCGACCCCTTGACTACCGATAAAATCCACATCCCCTCGGAAGAGACTATCTCTCAGGCGTAGGACCATGTCAAAAGCCGAACCTCCAGAAACCCGGGCGGTGGGATTCCAGTTCGGCGCTCCGGGATCCGCATTGGCTCGGATGATCCCTAAATCCTGCAATACCTGGGAATCCTGCCTATCTTCCATACGAATGAGGTGGGGGTTGGTCCCTTCTAGAGAAAGTCCCTTGGTTTCAGGGTCCACATAGGCTTTTACCGGCGCAGCAGATTCGTTTATTTTTGCCACAATAGCTTGGAGGGTATCCCCAGGATTGAGGGTGATCTCTTCCCCATCTACGTAAAAAGCCCCGGGTTTAGTTACCCGATACTCCGATGCATCCACCCCAGAAAAGATCTGCATCTTTTCCGCCCAAAAAGCCTCACCCCCTCCAATATCCAGGGTTACATAGGTTCCATCGGTAACTTCAGTTTTTCGGGAAGCCCCGGCGCCTCGGTATTCCACCCCTACCACCATAGTTTCTCTCCCCCCCTGGATAGTTCCCTCTACCATACGGAAGGGTTCGGTAAAGGCCTTATCCCCTGCAAAGATCTGCCGTCCATCTGGTCCAAGGGCATTGGAAACAGCAATCAATTCTTTGAGAAGTTCATTCACCTCTACCGCCATGTAACGCAGATCCTCCTCTGCATAGGTACCGTTGGCTCCCTGAACCGCAATCTCCCGGATTCGCTGCATCACGTCGTTAGCCTGCCGCAGATAGGTATCGGTTTGATTCAAGTGATCCCGGGCATAGAGGGTATTTTTTTCAAACCGTTCGAGTCTGGATAAGTAAGACCCATAACGCACCGCATGGGATGCTGCTAGGGGATCATCCCGCAGTTCATGGATCCGGGTTTGTCCTGCGATCTTCGCCTGTATGTTTGAAAGCCCCTCTTCTTGACGTCTGAGGTAGAATTGCATATCCTTATTCGGCATATCCGTAGCAATTCTGCGCATGTGTAAACTCCTTGTATCCTCGGGACCCCCTGAAAAACCTGACGCTTTTCAGGGTGTCCCTATAATGTTTCTCGTTTTCCTAGGGAAAACTGCGAAAAACTCACAGTAACGCAGCACCAAAAAACGCTCGGTTGTGTTTTTCAGTGCTTCCCTATGGAGGGAATAAGGCAACCGGGCTGTACCGAATGCCTTATCTGCTCAACCCTATACTCCCATCCGGTTAATCAGGGTATCCAGTAGGGAGTTCATGGTGGTGATAAACCGGGCTGCGGCAGCGTAGCCGTGTTGGTACTTGATCATGTTCGCCAGTTCTTCATCCATATTAACCCCTGAAACAGACTCCCGCATATCTCTGAGTTGTTTCATCACCAGGTTTTGGGTTTCCAATGCCCGGTTGCTCTGTTCTCCTAAAAGCCCGATACGGCCCACTGCATCGGCAAAGTAATCATCAAAGGTTCCCAACTGCCCAACCATGACCTGGGTGTTTCTGATGGCAGCGATGGCCAAGGCAGCATCTCCATTCCCTGGGTTAGCAGGCTTACCGTTTTCACCTAAACCAGCGGCTACTGAGGCCGGTTCTTTGATGAGCGCAGGGTTCACCTCAATCCACCCTGAGGGATGAGCGACCGGGGCAGTAGAAAAGTTGGCGGTACTCCCCCGCAGAGCAGCAACCGCATCAGGCCGGCCCCAATCATACGCGCCCTCAGGACCGGGGCGGTTCAAAATCCCTGCATACCCTTCCAGGAAACGGCCCGAATCTTCAATATGCCGGATCACAAAGTCCGGATTATCCTGTGCTTCTGCAGGAGTTCCCTTGAGGCTGAGCCGGCCATCCTTGTTCAACCGGGCTACCACTTCTGCCCCTGCATTATTCATCCGGGAGATAATATCCCCTACCGTATCGGTCGGATAATAGGGTATCTGGGTCTCACCATGATCTGCTGCAAGGGTAATCACCCCGCTCAAGCCCACCTGGGCCTGGTTTTCCAAGACATTGGTTCCGGTGATACGGAAAATATACGTGGAATCAAAAGCGCCATCCCCATCCCGATCATAATTTCCGTTTACATTGGTCACAAAATGGTGTTCCGTAAAGAAGTCTTGCCCGGTAAGGCCATTGATACCATAGCCGCTGCGATGGACTTCGTTTACCAGATCCACAAAATTCATGGTCATAGAATCCAGGCTTTGTATCTCCGATTGAATCGTCCTATCCCGGAGGTCCACCAGGGCCGCTAGGCTGCCGTTACGGAACTGGATCCCTTCCCCGGTGTCGGCCCAGTGGATCTGGGAATACCCCTCGGTCTCGAAACCTGATTCCAAGACAAATTGCCGGCCTATAGGTCCTTGAACCACGACCATCCCCCCGGTATGGACCATAAATTCATCCGGATCCCGATTATCAATGGTAACATCAATGATCGATGATAACTTATCTACCAAGAGGTCGCGCCGGTCCAAGAGGTCATTCGGATTATCCCCTTGGGCCCGTACCTTTTGAATATCCCGGTTTAAACCTGCGATCTGCCGGGAAAGTTCGTTCACCCGGCTTACCGTAAGCTGAATATCCTCTTCAGCCATATCTTTCAAGCCCTTGAGAGACTGGTAACGGTCATGGATACCGTCGATGAGGGTCTTGCCCCGTTCGATTACCGAGATACGGGGAGCCGTATCAGTAGGATAAAGAGAAAGTTCCTGCCAGGCATCCCAAAAAGCATCCATTTTGCTCCGAATTGAATTATCCCCCGGTTCCAGGTAGATCTGTTCCAACATACGGACATAAGGATCCCGGGTTCCCCAGTAGCCCTCACCCCCTGCCTGGGCGACGATACGTTTATCCAACACCTGGTCTCTCAGGCGTTCTATCCGTTCTACCGCTATCCCCTGTCCTAACTGACCAGGGGTCTCTTCCCGGTTAAGACCGGGTACATATATCGGATGAAAGGCTGAAAATTCCACTCGCTGTCGCGAATACCCTTCTGTAGAAGCGTTTGAAAGATTATGTCCCGTTGTATTGAGGGCCTGCTCGTGGGCGGACACTGCCCGTTTCCCCAGTTCTATGCCTAAAAAGGTCGATGCCATGACAATTTTCTCCTAATCAGAGGCTATGGTTTACCATCATACTTCGAGCATCCATCGCTACCTTGGTTCCCCACCGGGAATAGAACCGGGTCTTCCGTTCAGGATACGCGGCTTCGAGGAAGCTGTTTACCATGGTTTTCGCTTCATCCAGATATGCTACCAACGATTCATTAGCCATCCGTATTTTAAGGACTCTCAGTTTCAGGTTCCGGTACATTTCGGTTAAGCTGTTCCGGTCTTGTTCGGGGAGCCGGGATACCACGCTATAAAAATTCGACTTTGTATCGTGGTGAGCCTTTGGGGAAGGGGATCCAGATCCTTCCAAAAAACGAGATACCAAGGCAGCCCGTTCTGCTTCTAATATTTGAAATTGATCGCCGTATTGATTCATGGTCTTAAGCAATGATTCAAAATCCGTCCATTCCCGGTTAATAACCGCATTCCTCACGGATTCTTGAATCGCGGCAATTTTCTCCAACACTTGGTTTTGTAAGTGCAGAATGCGTACATTCCGGTCATCTTCTAGTACTTCTGTACCTTCCGAATAGGTATCGGGAATATCCTGCACCATTACCCTTGCTTCCGCTTCCATTATGTGCCTCCAATTCAATATCGGCCATTATACGAGCGGGATTAAATAAATTGATCGATTTAATAAGGGTATTTTGACTTATACGGTGAGAAGCCTGTGTCTCGTAAGCGGGAAACGGGAGTCGGACCCGCGACATCCACCTTGGCAAGGTGGCGCTCTACCACTGAGCTATTCCCGCACAACTGAGCCGCGAAGGGATCGAACCTTCGACCCGCAGATTAAGAGTCTGCTGCTCTACCAGCTGAGCTAGCGGCCCTCATACCAACATACTACCTAGCCGCTGTCAACCCTGCGTCCGACAGGACTCGAACCTGCGGCCTACGGATTCGAAGTCCGTCGCTCTATCCAGCTGAGCTACGAACGCAATCAACTCTATACATAATACGTATTATGCCATGAGGATGTCAATACCAAATCCATAAATTTCACCCTAAACCATAAAAACCTTCTCGGCGTTTG
>JAIRLU010000161.1 GCA_031259215.1 Treponema sp.
GGCCTTAATATAGGCGGCGCGGATGAACAGGAACTGGCCGGAGAAGCCTATACGGATCTGGTGGGGCTTTTCCGTACCGAATTCCTCTATATGGGACGGGACACGCTGCCCTCCGAAGAAGAGCAGTTTACGGTGTATAAAAAAATCCTTCAACGTTATGGCAGACGTCCGGTAACCCTGCGTACCCTGGACATCGGGGGAGACAAAACCCTGTCCAGCATGAATCTTCCTAAAGAAGATAATCCTGTCTTGGGTAACCGCGCGTTGCGGCTCTGTTTTACCTGTCCTGAGGTGTTTAAAACCCAACTGCGGGCCGCCCTGCGGGCATCGGTCTTCGGCAACCTCTGGCTCATGCTGCCCATGGTCAGCAGCATTGACGACATTCGCCGGGCCAAAACCTATATCACCGAGGCGAGAGGCGAACTTGATGTTGAAGGGGTCGCGTACAATAAGAGTTTCAAAATAGGCATCATGGTGGAGATCCCCTCCATCGCCGTTATCGCAGATCTGGCCGCGAAAGAAGTGGATTTCGCCAGTATCGGTACCAACGACCTTTGCCAGTACCTTACCGCCGTAGACCGGATGAATCCCCAGACTGCGTCGTATTATCAGACCTACCATCCCGGGATGTTTCGGCTGATTGGAACTGTGGTGGAACAGTTTAACCGGGCGGGTAAACCTATTTGTGTTTGTGGCGAGATGGGGGGCGATGTTCTGGCTGCACCGGTTTTGGTCGGCCTGGGTATGCGTAAACTGAGCATGGGGCTGGCCTCCGTCGCGAGGATAAAGCGGGTTCTGGCATCCCTTACCGTGGCCAAGGCCGAGGAATTGGCCGGTACGGTCATCAACCTTTCCACGGCCCATGAAGTGGAGCGCTATCTAAACGCAAATCTTTAGTATAAAATAGAGTTCTTCAGAAACCTCAGTTTCTGAAGAACTTCCGCTTAAAAAACAGCAAAATGCGGAGCATTTTGCAAGACTTGTTCGATAACCAACCGGGTTATTGAACAAGTCCAATAAAGCAAGGAGCATAAAGATGTATAAAAAAACAACCAAGGTTATTAATAAAACCGGACTGCACGCCCGGCCGGGTTCAGACTTCGTGAATGGGGCGAAAAAATTCGCTTCTAAAATCACCATCCGTCGTTTGGACGAGGATGAAGATCCGGTGAACGCTAAATCCATCGCCTTTGTACTCAGCCTCGGTATAGGTAAAGGGATTGAGGTGGAGCTTGCCGCCAGCGGCGAAGATGAACAGATCGCCGTAGATACGCTGGTTGACATGATTAACGGCGGTTTCGGGGATCTGTGATTGGACCCTTTCCAGGGGCGCATAGAGAGAAAGGAGCATCTCAGATGTTGGAAGAACTAAAAAAAAGCGTTTGCGCTGCCAATAAGGCGCTGCAACAGTATCATCTTATCACGTTCACCTGGGGAAACGTGAGTGCCATTGACCGGAATACCAATTATCTGGTTATTAAACCAAGCGGTGTGGAATATGACCATTTGAAACCGGAAGATATGGTTGTCGTTGATTTGGAGGGACGCAAAATCGAAGGGGCCCTTAATCCTTCTTCAGATACCCCGACCCATATTCAGCTGTACCGGGAATGCGGAACGATAGGCGGTATCGTGCATACCCATTCCACCTTCGCCACGATATACGCCCAAGCAAACAGGGATATCCCGGCGCTGGGAACAACCCATGCGGATTATCTGTATGGGGATATACCCTGTACCCGCCGCATGACCGACCAGGAGATCCAGAAGGAATACGAAAAAGAAACCGGTAAAGTAATAATCGAAACTTTTGCAAAAAGGCAGCTAGATTTAATGCAGATTCCTGCGGTGGTAGTCGCCAATCATGGCCCCTTTGCCTGGGGAAAAGACGCGATGGACGCGGTGCATAACGCGGTTGTCTTGGAAGAAGTGGCGAAAATGGGACTGTTTGCTACCTTGCTTAATCCAAACCTGACGCCCATACAGCAGGTATTGCTGGATAAACATTATTTGAGAAAACATGGCGCCAACGCCTATTACGGACAAAGGGATACAGAAACCACATGAAAGCATACCTCATCGGATTGTACGAAAAGGCCATGCCCCCTACCCTGTCTTGGAAGGAAAAGCTGGAAACCGCGAAATCCGCAGGATATGATTTTGTGGAAATAAGCATAGATGAAACCGAAGAAAAACTTGCCCGGCTGGCCATGTCCAAAGCCGACCGGTTTATGCTGGTGCAAGATATGCATGAGACCCAAATGCCCATTATGACCATGTGCCTGAGCGGACACCGGAAATATCCTCTGGGGAGTGAGGATCCCTCGGTGCGCGCCCGGGGTCTCAAAATCATGGAAGACGCCATCGAGCTTGCCGGTGATTTAGGAATCCGCATCATCCAACTCGCCGGTTACGATGTGTATTACGATGCGTCTAATGATAACACCCGTAGGCTTTTTATGGACGGGCTGAAGATGGCGGTAAAAATGGCCGCGGCCAAGGCGGTTCTCCTGGCCTTTGAAACCATGGAAACCGAGCTGCTGAACACCGTGGAGAAAGCTATGGGCTTTGTACGGCACATTGATTCTCCCTATCTCTTGGTATATCCTGACTGCGGGAATATCACCAACGCCGCAAAACAGTACGGCCGCGATGAACTTGAGGATTTACGTTCCGGGAAAGGCTCTATCGCTGCCCTGCATCTCAAGGAAACCCTGCCGGGCAAATTTCGGGAAATACCCTACGGAACCGGGCATGTCAATTTTGAAGGGATCATACAAACCGCCCTGAGCATGAATGTCCGTATGTTTGTTACCGAATTTTGGTATTCCGGTGAAGGGGATTACCGCAAAACCATACAGATGTCCAAGGCCTTTATTGACAAAAAATTTGCAAACGTCTTTTCTCTGCTTTCCTGTCCGGCATAACCGCATCCTCCTTACATCTTCTGGCGGTGATCTACAAAGCATGCTAGGGAAGGGAAAAGACCCCAGAAGCAGGGCAACGTCATTTAACTTGGCCGAACAGTGTCTGGTAAAGGAAATCGTCGCTGAAGGTAGCCCGGAACATTTTCCTTCGGGTGCTGAATCGTTTTTCGCTTACGGCGGTCTTTCTCAGCAGGTGCACAGTCGCTTTTCTCAATACCTTGAGACTTTCCGCCCCGTGGTTCCTCCGGGCCCCGCACGAGTCTTCCCCAAAACACACGTCCAGGAACCAGTGCAGACCCTTCTCGATTGACCAGTGCCCGCAGATGATTGGTGCGGCTTGTTCCGCATCCAACGCCCGGCTGCTGATGTAATAACGGCGGTCAACCCTGGTTTTCCCCTTTTCCACGCATCTGCGCCGGTACCGTAGGATAGTCTTGAGGTCCTCCACTGCTCTTTGCCGCCCAGCCAGTCTATATCCTCCTCCGTCAGCACTTCCCGGCTCTCCTGTCGCCCGTGGGTTTTCTTCTCGGTGCCGCTTCTCCACACGTCCGCAGGCGGATTTCCTTCCCAGTCCTCCTCCACCAACTGGAAATACGCTTCCCGGTACAGCCTGGGCTGGTTTTCCTTCACCGAGAGTCCCTAGTCCGCCCCTTTTTCCCGTATCTTCGCTGCTCTATCCGTCTGACACCCCATGACATCTATGGTTATCCTGTCCCCTTGCACTTCCAGGGTGTCTCAAAGCTCCGGTATGGCGGTGATCTCAGTGCTCTTTTCCCCCGTTCTCACTTGGCTGAGTACTACATTCCGGGCGCTTACCCACGCACTGACGATGTGCGCGGAGTTCCGGCCTTTGCGCCTGAGCCGCGTATCCTTTTCCCTTTATGTCCGGCCGCTGTCTTTGTTCACTCCCCTAAGCCATGTTTGCAGGCCGCTGAGCAAGGCTGCCGGCGCTATCCACGAGAATACCCGCGCAAAGGTCTTTTCATCCGGTATCCCCTGGGGCAATTCGAGAAAGGTCCTGAAAAAATGCTCCTTCGCCTTGCCGAAATCCTCCATCACGGTGAACTCATCCCATCCGGCAAGTATGGTCGTTAGCCCGATTACCAGCACATCTATCAGTTTGTGCAGAAGATGGCCAGTCTACCGCCGCTCATCCTTTATCCCACTGAGGCATTCCTCCATCCTTGCTATGGCTTCTTCCGTGATCCCCACCGTTTATCCCTTCCCAGACTATGTTCTTTTTACCACGGATTTTTAAATGACGTTACCCTGGGTAATTTGATAAAACGCATTGATATAGTTCCCTAAGTTTGCTAGAATAAGCCATGAACTATGAAAAGCGCCGGCAATGAATACGTTGCCCCTGCAAACAGGAGCGATATGTCGTGGCGCGATAAGCCGCCGACCGCTTTTGTGGAAAAAGGCAAAACCCTTTATCAAAAGGGGAGGGCGCATGAAAAAGATATATGCCTTGCTGCTCTGCTGCCTTTGCCCCCTCTGCGCGTATACCCAAAACACCCGGCTTAGTATTGGTAACTTCAGCTTCTCCCTTTCGCCTAAAATACTGGAAGACGGTTCCATCATCGACATCGGCTATGTAGCGATAGACCAAGGGACGGCGACGATAGGGGATTTGTCCGCAGGGTATTACACGACATTAACCGCTTCGGCGTATGCGTCTTCATCCGCCTCATCCGCAGCCTTGTTGTATTCGAGCTATTTATCCAAAGCTTTCAAGTTCGCCATAAGCGAGAACTGCCCGGTGGGGACGGACATACCCTTCACCGTAACCTTCACCGACTCATGGGGGAACGCCTGGACGGACGCCCTCACCGTACCGGTGGTAGGCACCGGGGCGAGCGTAGGGATCAACACGCCGGTGGCGGATAACTTCAAAATCAGCGAGGCGGCCAACGGGGACGGGAAGGCGAACCCCCGTGAAACCCATTACCTGGACATACGGATAAAGAACGGGGGAACCAGCAAGGTTCTTGGCTTGCAGGTGGCCTTATCGACGGCCAGTAGGTATGTAACGATAGACCAGGGGACGGCGGAGATAGGGGATTTGTCCGCGGGGTATTACACGACCTTGACTTATTCGGCATATCCATCCCTAACTCCGCTCGTTTTAGGGTGTTTGTGTTCTTAATTCCTTGTAATATATAGAAATAGCAAAAATATATAGACACCCTAATTAGGTAGTCTATAATTTTACATAACTCATTGCTA
>JAIRLU010000222.1 GCA_031259215.1 Treponema sp.
CCCGGTTGGTTCTCGAACAAGTCTCCAAAAAAACGTGGATTTCTTAGTAAAATCCACGTTTTTTATCGTTTTTTAAGCGGAAGTTGTTCGGAAACTGAGGTTTCCGAACAACTCTATTATATCTTCCTCAAAATCATGGGCGAACAAGGGGACGAGGAACAATTATGCGCCTTTCTCAATGCCGTACTGGGTCGTCATTCACAGGACGCCCTGGTCTCCCTGGAAATCCTCGAAAACAAGATGCTTACCGCAGAAGTTCTAGGGGATAAAACCAGTATCCTCGATGTCCGGGCTAAAAGCCGCCGGGGGGAACGCATAAATATCGAGGTACAGTTGCGGAATCTGGGAAACATGGATAGGCGGAGTCTGTTTTACTGGAGCCTTGAGTTTTCCCGGAGCATGGAAGCAGGACAGGATTACCGGGAATCACCGAATGTGATAGCGATCAATATCGTGAACTATGTTTTCATGAGTGAAGCTCCGGGATTTCACCTGAAGTTTCATATATGGGAAGACACGTACCGGCTATTATTGACCGATGCGCTGGAGATTCACTTTATAGACATGGTGAAGTTCCGGCGGCTTACGGACCGGGACATACAGCACAACGAGTTACACCGGTGGTTGACCTGGCTAGACAAAGAGAGTCCGAGGGAACTGGTAGAGGAGGCAATTAGGATGGACCAAGCGATACAGAAGGCGGAGGCAAAGATGGGATATGTTACACAAGACAAGGAGGTGTTGAGGGCGTATCAGATACGGGAGTTGGCCATGTCTGACTGGACCAGCGGGATTAACCATGCCCGGGAAGAAGGCCGCGAGGAAGGCATACAGGAAGGCATGGCCCAGGGTATGCAGAGAGGTCAGCGGGAAAAAGCCCTGGAGATTGCCCGGAATCTCCAGGGCCTGGGTATACCGGAGGAACAAATCGCCCAGGCTACCGGGCTTTCCCTGGAGGAAATAGCGCAGATTTAGGGCTGAAGCCTGCTTCAGCCTGCTCCCTCAAAAAACCGGCGTGTATCCTACCCCTCGAAGGATCCCCATTGTCATAGGTTCCCTCAATCAAGTATGCTTAATCCCATGAAGGTCTGGGTCAAGCTCTTAATCGGTTCTATTCTGGGTATGGTGTTGGGAAGATTTCTCCCCTCGGTGCATCCTGGGGTATTGACCCTGTTGCCCTGGCTGCAGGATATGGCTATCAGGATAGGCCGGTATACGGTGGTGCCTATTCTGTTCTTTTCTCTGACCATGGGGGTGTATGAACTGCGCCGGGATGGGGGATTCTGGCCCTTGGTGCTTCGTACCTTTCTGGTCATGGCAGGGAGTACCGCGCTGGTCATCGCCGGGGGGATATGGGCGGTTCTTGTGTTCTCACCTCCCCGGATTCCGATTCTGGTGGAAGAGCAGGTTACGTCGGTTTCTTTGGAGACCCTGGAAAGTATACAGGTCTTGTTTCCTCCTAATATGTTCTCCGCCCTGGTAAGTGATGGGGTATACCTCTTTCCCGTGTATGTATGCGCGTTTTTTCTCGGCATCGGCCTCTCCTATGATCGGAGTCATACCAAGCCGGTGATTACCTTGGTGGATTCCCTTTCCCGGATATTCTATCACATCGGTTCCTTTTTTTCAGAAATATTGGGACTTATCATGATTGTCCTCAGTGCATACTGGGCAGTGTCCTATCAGGAAGCAGCAGGGGGAGAGGGATTTCGGAATATGATGGTCCTCTTGGGGGTGCTCAGCCTGGTGTTGATCGGTATCGTGCTGCCCTTGTTCCTCTGTTTGCTCAAAGCCGAGATGAAGCCCTTACGGGTGATATATGCCGTTCTCGGACCGGCCTTGGCGGGTTTCTTTTCAGGAGACCTTAACTTTTCCTTATCCGTACTGCTGCGGCATAGTAAGGAGAATCTGGGGGTTCGTAGGCGGGTAAATGCGGTGGTACTATCCCTGTTTAGTACCTTTGGCAGATCCGGAAGCGCTATGGTCGCGGCAGTGGCGTTTATGGTGATTATCAAATCCTATTCAAGTCTGGAGATCCTCCCGGTACACCTGGTATCCATAGGGTTCAGGATCTTCATCATTTCATTTTTCTTGGCCCGTCATCCAGGAGATGGGGCGTATACGGCTTTGGCCGTGCTTTGTCTGAATTATGGGCAGGGCTATGAAGGGGGGTATCTCTTACTCAAACCTCTGGCCTTCTATCTTATTGCAATAGGTACCTTACTGGATACCCTGATCACCGCGGTTGCGGTGTATTCTTTGGCTGAAATGAGTGGTTTACGGGAAAAAGGGAGGGTCGGACATTTTATTTGATGGTCGGGAGCACCTGGACACCCATTGACTCTCTTCCTTGAGAACTTTAGATTTCTAGATATGGATGTATATGGGCCTTTGAGAATGATGCTTTTTGTATGCGAATTTTTCCGTCTTATAGTACTATTAGGTGTATTGGCGGTTCTGGGGCCCTTACATGGAATCTCGGAGGGTGGAGGATTTACAAACCGGTTCTTTCCGTATGTGGTGTATGTGGTTCCCAATGCCCTGTTTCCTCTGATGACCTATTTTCTCTGGATCCGCCTTTCCCTATATCGATCGTATGTTCCTTTATATATAGCAGGTAAAACGATTACCCTGGTCGCGTTGATTGGATGGGTTGTTTTTTCCTTTCGTGGAATTATCGCTGCTTTGAACATAGGGGCCCGGGGTATCCTAGGGTTCATCCTGTTGCTTACCGCAGCGGATATCTTTTCGGTTTTGGGAGGAGTATTGTTGCAAACCAAGATAAGCCGGATGAATCGTTTCGTAGCTCAAGGCGGGGGAGGCCTATAATGCGTATTATTCCCATTGCAAGCGGTAAAGGAGGAGTCGGCAAATCCCTGGTAGCGGCAAATCTAGCAGTGGCCTTTGCCCGAGCAGGAAAGCGGGTGGTCCTTTCGGATCTGGATCTGGGCGCCTCAAATCTGCACCTCGTCCTGGGGCATCAGTCTCCGAAAGTGGGTATTGGGACCTTCTTAAACGATCCTCGGACGGATTTTTCCAAGGTGATTGTGGAGACCGATATCCCGGGTCTGCGGTTTATCCCAGGGGATACGGAAATTCCCGGGACCGCCAATCTCAAAGCCTCTCAGCGGAATGTCCTGATCCGGCGCTTATTGGCCTTAAAAGGGCATACGGACATTCTTATCATTGATCTGGGAGCAGGAACCCATCAGTCTATTCTGGATTTCTTTCTCCTTTCCGGCGAGGGAATTGTGGTAACCTCTCCGGCAGTTACGGCAGTGCTCAATGCCTACGTGTTCTTAAAAAATACGGTTTTCCGCATGATGTACACGGTCTTTACCAAGGGAACCGCAGCGTATGCGTATCTTGAGCAGATCCGCCGGGACGGTTCTGGTCCCCAGAAGTTCTATATTCCTAAGGTACTTCCGGAGATCCTCAAGATCGATCCCTTCTCCTACGAAGCCTTTATGACCAAGCTTAACCGGCTGCATCCCCGGCTTATCACCAACATGCTGGATAATCCCAAGGATGCAGAAGTGGCCATGAAGATCCGCCGTTCCTGTGAAGAATACCTGGCTTTGCGGATTGAGCACCTGGGCGTACTCTACCGGGATTCTATGCAGGATCCGAGTCTTGCTTCCCGGCTGCCTATCACCATCTATAAGCCCAGGTCCATTCTGGCTCAGGCGGTTTACCGGATTGCCGATAAGATCCTCAAGTCCCCGGAAAATCAATTTCCCTTTAATGCTAAAGATATTGATGAAAGTTTTCTGGACGCAGGAGCGGAAGCGGAAGTTGATTTTGAGAGCCGAATGGAATATGTGGAAGATCTGCTCCACTCCGGGGCTTTGAGTCAGGGGGATCTGGTGGAGACCATAAAATCCCAGCAATTTGAATTATCCAAACTCAAGAAAGAGAATAATTTTTTGAAACTCAAGTTGTCCAAGGCCATGGCCCAAGGATTCAAACCCTAGCAGCCCTTGAGAAAGATGCGGGGTCTCAAGGTTCCAAGAAAAAAGAAAACCCCCGGTACTGATAGAAAAGGCAGGCGATCCTTGTCCGCCTTTAGATGTATGAGGTCTACCATGTATCGTCAAGCAGCCCCGATAAGGGGCTAAACTGCTATTACCAAGATAGAAATAAAGAGGTGTCCATGTTAATCAGTATACCATTTCCCTCGTGGCTGTCCCCGGAAATAATTCCAGGTCTTCCCATCCGCTGGTATGGGCTTATGTATATCGTGGCCTTTGGCGTGGCTTTTCTGCTGTACCGTAAACAGGTACTGGAACGGCATTTTCCCATTAGTGATGATGATCTCACCGGTTTGTTTCTCTGGGGTATCTTTGCCTTGGTAGTGGGGGCCCGGATATTTGCTACCCTGGTGTATGAACCCAGCGATGTGTACCGACGGCAGCCCTGGCTCATATTCTGGCCTTTCCGGGAGGGTACTTTTACCGGCCTCCAAGGTATGAGCTATCACGGAGGAGTCATCGGGGGCATCACGGCGATTTTGGTTTATTCCAAGCTGAAACGATTTGACTACCGGGAAACCGGTGATATGTTTGCCGCGAGTATCCCTTTGGGATATACTTTTGGCCGGCTGGGTAACTTTATCAACGGTGAATTATGGGGCCGGGTATGCACCGGTCCCCTGGGCATGGTGTTTCCCCAAGCGGATCGGCTTTCCACTGCAGAACCTTGGGTCCAGGAAGCCGCAGCCAAGGCCGGGATAGTCATTCCAGATCAAGCGGCATGGGTGAATCTGCCCCGGTATCCATCCCAGCTCTATGAAGCCCTCTTTGAAGGGGTGATTTTGTGGCTCATCATCTGGTTATTACGAAACAGGAAACCCTTTAAGGGCTTTTTAATAGGCATCTATGGGATAGGGTATGGGTTGTTCCGGTTTGTCATCGAGTACTTCCGGGAGCCCGATGCATACCTGGGCTACCGTATCCAGTTGGTAGCAAGCACCCTCCCCCCGGCAGCGGCCCATGATCTCCTTAATTTTTCCACAGGCCAGGTTTTTTCTTTTGTCATGGTGGTGCTTGGAATCTTGTGGCTTATTATTGCCTCCCAGCTTCCCAACCATAAACCGGTTTGGGTATACTTAAATTCCAGCAGAAATACTGCCAGCAGTGCAGCAGAAAGAAAAGCGGCTCAAAAAAGCCGCAGGAAACTGCGAAAAAAATTAAGGTAGGACCAAAGGATGCGTTATTTCAGTACCAGGAACAAAGCCGAGGGAGTGAGTTTTGCCCAGGCAGCCTTGACCGGGCTTGCTCCTGAGGGGGGCCTCTTTGTCCCCGAAGCCATACCTCCCTATCCAGAATCGGTTAGAGCTTCTCTGGGGACGATGGATTTCCATGACATCGCCTTTGAAACCATAAAGCCCTATGTGCGGGGTGAAATACCGCATCCGGTTTTGGAGGATATGGTCCACGCAGCCTATCCCTTTACCGCTCCCCTGGTTCCGGTGGGAGACCGGCTGGTGCTGGAACTGTTCCACGGACCCACCGCAGCGTTTAAAGACTTTGGCGCCCGGTTCATGGCCCGGGCGTTTGCGTACCTCCGCAGGGGAGAAGAGAAGCCCTTGCATATCCTGGTGGCTACCTCCGGGGATACGGGCGGGGCAGTAGCCGCAGGCTTTTACGGGGTGGAAGGGATTAAAGTAACCGTACTTTATCCCCAGGGCCGGGTATCTCCCTTGCAGGAACGGCAGATTGCCGGGCTTGGGGGAAACATCCAGGCCATAGCGGTGGAGGGCAGTTTCGATGATTGTCAGCGCCTGGTGAAAACTGCTTTCCGCGACCAAGACATACAAAAGAGAGAGGCCCTTTCTTCTGCGAATTCCATCAACATAGCCCGGCTCATCCCTCAAAGTATCTACTATGCCGCAGCCGCAGGAAAAGCCTTTGCCGGAAAAACCGATCCGGTCCAAGCGGGCAGCCCTTGGGCTGCTCCCGGCGCTGCTTCCCCAGGAACCTGGTCCCTCCTCAAGCCTGGGCAGGCCATCACCTTTTGCGTACCCTCTGGTAATTTCGGCAATCTCACCGCGGGAATGTACGCTATGAAGATGGGCGCGCCTATTCGGGGGTTCATTGCTGCCACAAATGTGAACAAAACCATTCCGGATTATCTTTTGAGCGGCCTTTATGAGCCCCGGTCTTCCCAAGCCACCATTTCTAATGCCATGGACGTAGGCGCGCCCAGTAACTTTGAGCGCATGACCGCTCAATGGTCATTGGAAGAACTGCGGAGGGTTCTCCAGGGGGTATGGGTTCATGATGAAGCCACTCGGAGGATCATCCAGGAGGTATATAAGACCCAGGGGTATTTTCTGGATCCCCACACCGGAGTAGCCTGGCAGGGCTTTAATCAGCTTCGCCGGTCTTGCTCCCTGGGGGTTCCTGTGGGGATCCTGGCCACGGCGCATCCTGCCAAATTTGCGGAGACCGTGGAGCCCTTAACCGATCTGGTACCGGTTCCCCCATCGCTTCAGCAGGTAATGGAACGAGAACCGGTGGCCCAGATCATTCCTGCGGATATTTCTGCGCTTTTGGAGGTCCTATAATGAAACCCTGTCCCTGCGGTTCGGGGCGTTTCTTTGGAGCCTGTTGTGAACCCTATATTTTAGGCGCCAGCATCCCTTCCACGGCGGAAGCCCTCATGCGAAGTCGGTATTCCGCCTATGTAGTCCACGCCATTACCTATATCGTGGATACCTGCAGCAAAGACGGCAAAGATGAGATCGATGTCAAACAAACCCGGGACTGGAGTGAAAAGTCCCGGTGGCTGGGGCTGAAGATCCTCTCCTGTACCCAGGGCGGTCCTGAGGATACCGAAGGGATCGTGGAGTTTGAGGCCACTTATGAACAAGATGGTCTTAAGGAGATTCATCATGAAAAGGCCCGGTTTAAAAAACAAGGGGACCGGTGGTTCTATATTGAAGGAAATATCGTACCCAAGACCGTCATCCGTTCCAGTCCCAAAGTAGGCCGAAACGAACCCTGTCCCTGCGGAAGCGGGAAGAAATATAAGCATTGCTGCGGGAATGCGAGTAAACCCTTGAGCCTTCAGTCGTGATGCCCTATCTCGCGGTCCTTATCGGGGGAGGCCTGGGTGCGGCAGCCCGGTATGGGTCTAGCCAACTGGTTAATGCCGTATGGGTGCGGCCCTTTCCTCTGGGGACCTTTTGCGTCAATGCCCTGGGATCATTCATCATAGGGTTTTTGTTTCAAACCTTTGAATCCGCACGGATTCCTACAGAAATAAGCGGGGAATTACGCCTCTTGCTCATCACGGGTTTTCTGGGAGGGTACACCACTTTTTCAAGCTATGCTTTGGAAACCCTCCGCTTGTTTTCCGCGGGACAG
>JAIRLU010000269.1 GCA_031259215.1 Treponema sp.
TTGTTAGTATAGCCCATACCCTGACCAGAGGGATGACTTCCTGTCCTTCCTCGACCCTGCCCTGTATTATTTTGCCACAATGGTGATGAACCGGTCTCGTGGTTCTTTGTCCCTCTTGGACGCCCGGCTTAGCCCATCAGGATAAAGCCATAGCAATTTCTATCTCTTTACAAAATAAGGAATTAACTAATGGGAAGTGCTTGAAATCCTCCTTCTAGGTTTTCCAGCGCTTCCCTCAAGCAGTAAAGAAGGAGCCTCGTTTGCTCATCCTATGGATTTATCTGTTCTGCTTGTTTTATGCCTTGTTTTTCGAGTAGTATTAATAAAAAAGCGTTGACCCAGTGAACATTTTCACTGATACGCGATTCCTATAAGAGGGCTTTCTTCACCTCCCCTTCTTGAGCTCAATCGGAGGTTTAGGGGCCCCTTCATTGTATTAAGGAGATACCGGAATGGAAATATCCACTCTGCAGCAAGCCCGTTACAGGTACCAGCCAAAATTTCCCAGGGTCTTATCCCAGGAACTTACCACTATCGCCCTCTCCCCGGGCACTCCCACTGAATCCATCGCGGATCAGGCAGCTTTGAAAGCCCTATTCAAACGTACTTACGGTAAATCCCTGGTAGCTGTAGTATCTAGTACCGGGGAACCTCATGAAACCCTGGGTCGGAAATTAACCCTCGGGGTCATTCTTTCAGGAGGACAGGCTCCCGGTGGTCATAACGTGATTGCAGGACTCTATGACGGTCTCAAGCGGGGAAACCCCCAGTCCCGGCTCTACGGCTTTCTCGGAGGTCCCAGTGGACTCATCGAAAACAAATCCCAGGAACTGACCGATGCCATCATTGACGCATACCGGAATACCGGAGGCTTTGACATGATCGGGTCAGGACGGACCAAGATTGAAACTCCGGAACAGTTTGCCGCATCTCTGGAAACTGCAAAGAAGCTCCAGCTTGATGGGGTGCTTATCATCGGTGGGGATGATTCCAATACCAACGCCGCGCTTTTAGCAGAGTATTTTTTGGACCAGGGCTCACCCATACAGGTCATTGGCTGTCCAAAAACCATTGATGGGGACCTCAAGAACGAACATATCCAAGCCTCCTTTGGGTTTGATACTGCGGTAAAGACCTATAGCGAACTCATCGGCAATATCGAACGGGATGCGAACAGTGCAAAAAAATACTGGCATTTCATTAAACTCATGGGCCGTTCTGCTAGTCACATCGCCCTGGAATGTGCCCTCCAGACCCAGCCTAATGTGTGTTTCATCTCTGAGGAAGTGGCGGTAAAAAAATGGTCCTTGAGTCAAGTGGTAGACCAGATCTGCGCTTCTGTGATTAAGCGAGGGGAGTATAAAGAACACTTTGGGGTGGTCCTCATCCCTGAAGGGCTTGTGGAATTCATCCCCGAGATGAAGCAGCTTATTCTAGAGCTTAACGATACCCTAGCTACCTATGAAAAAGAATTAGCAGCCCTTTCCAACATGACGGATCATCTCGACTTTCTCGGTAAAAAGCTTTCCCCCAGTGCGAAAGAACTCTTAGGGAGTCTTCCCGCGGATATTGCCCGGGAACTGCTCATGGATCGGGACCCTCATGGCAATGTCCAGGTTTCCCGGATCGAAACCGAGAAGCTCCTCATGGGCATGGTGGAAAAACGGCTGGGCCGTTTAAAGGAGCAGGGTCTCTATACGGGGAAATTCAGCGCCTTGGGGCACTTCTTTGGGTATGAAGGCCGCGCTGCCTTTCCCAGCAATTTCGATGCCAATTATGGGTATTCCCTGGGATTGACCGCCTTTGTACTCATCGCATCAGGGCTGACCGGGTATATGGCGTGCGTGAAAAACCTGACTGCTCCTGCAGAGGAATGGATTCCTGGAGGGGTTCCCCTTACCATGATGATGCACCTGGAACAGCGCCAGGGTTCCCAGAAGCCGGTGATCCAGAAGGCCCTGGTGGACCTTGAAGCTCTACCCTTTAAAACCTTTGCCGCGGCTCGGGACATCTGGGCCTGTACCACCAGTTTCATCTTCCCCGGAGGGATCCAGTACTTCGGTCCGCCGGAACTCTGCGATAAGCCCCCGCGGATTCTGGAATTAGAACACCAGGGAAGGCTATAAGCAAGCGCGTTGCACCATTGAACCCCATACCTCCCCGGAGGATACAAGGTTCCGTATGCGTTCAATGCGCTCCCTAGGAGGTACTTCTGGAGAGGGGCGGCGGGAATGATGCTCTAGGTATCCCCCAGCCCCTCTTCAAAAGCGGTGGCTTGCTTAAAGAAGCAGGGAACCGCTAGAATAAACCTTGATGTTAGCGACAGAACAAAAAGTGCCAAAAGAAAAGAATAGTCCTGTTCCCAAGGCAGTGGTATTTGATTTTGGGAAGGTGATTTCCTTCCCCCCAGAACCACAGGTTATGGAAGCTTTAGCCGCCGTCGCAGGACGAGCGGTAACAACCATGGATTCCTTGGTATGGGCTTACCGTCAAGAATATGACCGGGGTACCCTAAGTGGAAAAGCCTATTACCGAACCATCCTGGGACCGGGGTTAGATGATACAAGAGCTGAAGCATTGGTCCGGATCGATTTAGACGGGTGGAAGCGGATCAACCCTGATACGGTTACCCTCATGGAGGATGTCAAGGCTGCAGGATACCTGTTGGGGATTCTCTCCAACATGCCCCGGGAGTTCCTTGCCTGGGCACGGGAAAGCCTGCCGGTTTTCCGGCTCCCCCATGTAGGGATTTTTTCCTGCGAAACCGGCTCTATCAAGCCGGAAACGCCTATATATGAAACACTGTTGCAGGGTTTATCCTGTAGGCCAGAGGAGGTGGTTTTTTTCGATGATACACCGATCAATGTGGAAAAGGCCTGTTCTTTGGGGATCCATGGGCTGGTATGGCAGGATCCTGAAACTGCTCGGCGGGTATTGCAAAAGATGCAGCTACGGGTGTAAGGGGTCCTGATTATGTTATTACTCATAACCATTGTGGATTTCATCATTGTAGGCATCGCCATGATTGTCCTTGCCCCTCTCGGAATCGGGATCTTTCTCTTGAGTTGGGTAGGCCTTAAAAAGCCCATGACCTTAGCCATATATAAAATCGCTCAAATCTGGTCCTTGCTGCTTATCGCCTGTACCGGGTGCAAACTAACGGTTCAGGGAAGAGAACACATCCCCCTACAGGGGGGCCTTTGTTTTGTCAGTAATCATGGGAGCATCTTTGATATTCTGCTCATCATCGCTTTGGTAGGCAGGCCGGTTGGGTTTATTGCAAAAAAAGAATTGGCCTTGATTCCTTTCCTCAATATCTGGATTTTCCTCCTGGGAGGACTTTTTATTGATCGAAAGAACCTACGTCAAGCGGTGGGTACTATTAATAGGGGGATCCGCCGGATCAAACAGGGGGAAGGGATAGTCATTTTCCCTGAAGGGACGAGGAGCCACGGCCAAGGACTGCTTCCCTTCCGGGCGGGTTCTTTCAAACTAGCCACCCAATCAGGAGCCCCCATTCTTCCCATAGCCATCACCGGCAGTTACGAGATCTTTGAAAAGACCTACCGGGTCCGGGCGGTTCCGGTGAAGGTAACTTTTATGCCCCCGATTAACACCGCCTGCCTCCCCCCAGAGGAGCGGCGGCAACACCTAGCAGATCAGGTCTATCGGCTTATCGCTCAGGCCCTGGAAGCCGAGGAAGCCTTGGCACCGCAATCCCCTTGAACCGGCGCTGAGGTCAGCGTAAAAAACCGGTCAGTTCCCGTAAGTCCCGGATCCGTGGGTGGGGATAGGCCGGGTACGCGTTTTCTTCATCAAGCAGCAGACCGGGCCCGCCCAAGGCGCAATAGCCGCTTACGCAGCGGGGGGTATCATCAATAAAAAGGGTAGTTTCTGGTATGGTTCCTAAGGCATTCAAGGCCCGGTGAAAAGCTGCAGCATGGGGTTTTCCTTTGAAGTCGTTCCATCGGAGGTCAAAGATATGGGTAAAGAGGTCGTGGATTCCCAAGGTGGTGAGAATCCGGTCTGCATGTTCCTTGGGGGAATTGGTGAGGATCCCCAGAGGAAGGGGGAGGGACGTGAGAAATTCCCGAAGCGCCGGATCCGGCGAGAGGCTATCCGCTTCTCCTGCAGGGTGAATCGCCTTATAATAAGCCTCAATATCGGTGTAGCCTTTTTCCTCCATGAGCCATTCCAGGGTAGTACTGTAGCGCTGGATCCGCTCCCGGCGCTGACCCAGGGCTTCTTCCCAAGAAAGTCCCAGGTAAGCCGCGATGAATTCGACGATACGTCGGCCTACATTCAGTTCCAGCCCATACCGGGGGGAATACAAGGTATTGTCCAAATCAAAGAGGATGTATTGAAGGGTCATAGCTGATCATACCAAGGGACTTGGTTTGTGCAAAGGGTGTTAGGTTTAAACAAGAAAGCATCAAGGTACCCGCGCTTAAGGAGGATTCTCAAGGGGCCCCTTGGCCTCCATACCTCGGGAGTTTTCTATAGGTTTATCCTAAAAAAGAGAAAAAGCCTATCGACAAAGTAAAAGAACCTGATCTATACTCTTACTAAAGTCTGTCGTATAAGTACGGTATGGCGATAGTTCGTATATCCTAGCAGTCTGCATGTTACGGAGGTATAGTATGGCTGAAGTCTTATCTATCGTATTGGGAGGAGGAAAAGGGACCCGGTTATTTCCCTTGACTCAGGCAAGAGCCAAACCTGCTGTTCCTTTTGGGGGTAAATTCAGGCTCGTAGATATACCTATATCCAATTGTATCAATGCTGATTTACGACAAATATACATCCTGACCCAATTTAATTCTGCATCGCTGCACCTGCATCTAGCCCAAACCTATGTATTTGATTTGTTCTCCCGAGGATTTGTTGAAATCCTTGCAGCAGAGCAGACCTTTGAACATTCCGGCTGGTATGAGGGGACGGCCGATGCGGTCAGAAAAAATTTCGTTCATTTTAGGAGTCAAAATCCTGCATATTACCTGATTCTTTCGGGGGATCAGCTCTACCGGATGGATCTCAAAGACCTCCTCAAAAAGCACAAGGAATCAGGAGCGTCTATTACCATTGCCTGTACCCCGGTCGGCAGAGACGACGCAAGCCAGTTGGGGATTCTCAAGGCGGATAAAAACAATACCATTACCCAATTTCTGGAAAAACCAGGGCCTACTAAGGATATTAGTGATTTTAAGATGCCCCCGGAACTGCGGCCGGATAAGATCAAGGGAGATAGCTTCCTGGCGTCTATGGGCATCTATGTTTTTAATGCCCTGGATATGGAAGCTTGCCTTAATAACGAATTAACCGATTTTGGCAAAGAGATTATTCCCCAGGCCATTAACACCTTAAAGGTCAATGCCTATCTGTTTGAAGGGTATTGGGAAGATATCGGAACCATCAAGAATTTCTATGAGGCTAACTTGGAGCTCACGACTTTGCGTCCTCGCTTTGATATCCATGATGAAACCAAGCCTATCTATACCCACATGCGGAACCTACCCCCGTCAAAGATGAATTTTAGTAACATGAACCAGTCCATAGCCGCGGAAGGGTGCATCATTACCAACGCCTCGATCACAAACTCAATCGTGGGTCTCAGAACGGTGATTGAATCTGGAGCCAGTCTGAACGGGGTGATCTGTATGGGAGCGGACTTCTACGAATCGGAAGTTAAAAAACAGCAAAACGCTGAAGCCCGGATACCTAACATGGGTATTGGCAGGGGGGTCATTATTAAAGGGGCGATTATTGATAAAAATGCCTGCATCGGTGAGGGCTGCCGTATCGGGGTTGATCCCATAAACCGGAGTGATGGCAATTATGGCCAATATTATATCATAGACGGTATCATTGTCATCCCCAAAAACGCGATCCTCTATCCGGGTACGATAATCTAAGGGATCGCAGATGAAGCCCCGGTAAAAAAGGGGAGGAGGAGCGAGAGAAAAAGGGCTACCAAGGTAAAGGTGGGGCCCTTTTTATTGCTATAAACGGGTCTTTCGCCGTTCTGCAAAACCGGTGAGGTTTTGAAACGTAAACTCCGAGTTATCATCCAGAATGATTTTTCCTGAGAAAAACCCGCATACCTGGGTGAATTTCAAGGAATGAAAAAACAGACGGTTATGTTCTACCCGTTCCTGCTGGGGAATAAACTGCATTTCCAAGCGGTTATCATTGCTGGTAAAATGCCAGGGCAGCAGCCAATTCGCGGGAGAAATATGAAAGGTAACCTGATCCAGTTTATGCAGGGTCCCATCCAGAAAAAAGGCATTTTCCGTTCCCATGCTGGAATCGGCAGAACCATACCCTACACTAAACCCAATCTGTTTGCCCTGGCTTATGCCACAAGCCGCCGCCCAGTACCGTATATCCGCCTGGGGGCGTATCCCCCGGTTCCAATCGAAAATCCCCCAGGCATTACCCCGAGTAAATATCAGTTCAGAGGTACCAAACTGGATCACCCCTTCGACTATATACCACGGAGAACGCCGGGAATAGCAGAAGGCACTTTTTTCCCGTCGCCAGGGCATGTGGGTAACCATGGACTGGGCCCCTGGGGGGCTAAATAACACCAACTCTCCCCGGAGTTTTCGGTGATACCCAAACTTAGGAATATCTGTTTTTATGATCCGAACCCCTTCTTGCATGGTAATGAAATCCAGAGAGGACTTTTTCTGTCGAATCCTCACCGAACCGATTTCACTATTGAAAGGCATTTCAAAGAGTCCCATCGAAAAAGGGGTAATCAAGACATGGGAAAACCACTGCCTATCTTTGAGCGAAATAAGGGATACACCGATATACCCTAAATAGCCGCTTTCCAGGATTTCAAAGACGATTAAATGAGTAGAAGAAAAGATGATATACCGATCAGACTCGGTAAGTCTCCGGGGAGATACTCGAATTGCCATGGGATCATAATGAAATAGGGTTGAACGGGCCCATCCAAAATGTACCGGCTTACCAGCAGCATCCAGAATAGAAACCGGTACCCTATGCTCAACTTGCGCCATATATATAATGTACTATGAAAAAAGGGTGGAATCTGTACCATATAGGGAAGAACGCTCCACAGGATGTAGGAACGAAGGGACGTACGCCTCTATTCCTCACCACACGGCCCCCCACTACGCCCACCGCAGGCCCGCCCCCCAGGGGGTTTAATGCCCCTGTAGGGCAGGGGTGATAAGGAGTCGGGGCGCCCCTTGCTGCTTGTGTTTGCCGCTTTGGGGCTAAGCCCACAATATAGGTAAGGACGCTCCTCCCGATGTAGGAACGAAGGGATGTGCGCCCTTATCCCTCACTACAGGGCCCCCCACTACGCCACCGCAGGTGCGCCCCCCAGGGGGTTTAATGTCCCTGTAGGGCAGGGGTGATAAGGTGACGGTGCGCCCCTTGCTGCTTGTGTTTTCCGCTTTGGGGCTAAGCCCACAATATAGGTAAGGACGCTCCTCCCGATGT
>JAIRLU010000175.1 GCA_031259215.1 Treponema sp.
AGATCAGGGTCTGCGGTCCAAACTGGTTCCCGATAGACTGTACCGACTCATCCCTCACATTACCGGAATGTTGATATTCCATTTCTTTCTGTATAAGTTCCAGATGCTGTCGTTCAACCAGAACAAAAGACCGGCTATTCTCACAATGAATCCAGAGCTCCTCAAAAATATAATCGGAGAGTAAGGGCGCTTCCGTCTCAAAATTGAGCAGGGCTATTTTGGTATGTGCCGGCAGATTTCCTATATAATACCTTGCCATGTCAGCTAAGGCATCATCAAGCGGGACCCCATCCTTGGTATAAGAGAGATCGGCCTGAGTGGGTGCAGCGCCCTTCTGCAGGGCAGGTTCTTGGCTCCCGCAAGCCATAACAAGGATAAAAATACCCCCGCAAACAACCTAAGGGAACGGGTGTTAATCCACATAAGGGCCAGTATACTGCCTTCTATATAAAGAAAACACAAGTATCCCCTGAGGCATAACTGAAATGCTTTTTTATGTGGGGCGATCTCCTGAGAAAAAATAGCTCAAGACCAGGGGCTTCTCTTCCAAGGCAGGATAAATCCGGGAATCCTAACCTTGCAGGAATCTCCCTGCTTTGAGTACAATAATCCTATGCGCAGTGTATTGTTGATGGGCAATGAGGCTATCGCCCTGGGGGCCATACGGGCAGGGGTGTCTGTGGTAAGCGGGTATCCGGGAACCCCCTCTACGGAAATTCTCGAAACCCTTGTCCGGGAAACCAAAAAGCCAAGGGCCCAGGATAGGCCTCTCTATATTGAATGGTCGGTGAATGAAAAAGCCGCCCTGGAGCTTGCTGCAGGAGCTGCCTGTTCTGGAGCCCGGGCCATGGTAACTATGAAGCAGGTGGGTCTCAATGTGGCCTCAGATCCCTTGATGAGCCTCAACTACATCGGTGTCCAGGGAGGCTTGGTGGTGGTGGTAGCGGATGATCCAGGACCGATCTCTTCCCAGACCGAACAGGATACCCGCCATTTTGGTCAATACGGGAAGTTTGCGGTTTTTGATCCTGCTTCTCCGGAAGAAGCCTATACCATGATTTCCGATGCCTTTGCCTATTCTGAAAAATACCATCGTCCGGTCATATTCAGACCTACTACCCGGATCTGTCACAGTTATGCATCAGTAGCGCTTTTACCGGATCTACCTTACACAAGCCCGGCAGGTTTTGATAAGGCTGGAGGTAGATGGGTCATTTTCCCTAGCCTTGCCTACCGGAACCATATCACCATCGAGGCAGACTTGATAAAACTGGCAGAGGATTTTTCTACGTACCACGGAAATGGGCTTATAGAAAGCATAGAAAAAACAGCCCCATCCCCAAAAGGTATTGCTACCGGGGGGGTGAGTTTTGCCTATACCCAAGAAGCCCTTATGGACATACCAGGGGAGTATAAACTGCTCAAGGTGGGAACGGTTCCCTTTCCCCAAGCATTGGGCCGTACCTTCCTTAAGGGGCTTACAGAAGTATTAGTCATCGAAGAATTGGATCCCGTGATTGAACGGGAGCTTATCTATCTATGCGGCCGGGAGCAGCTATCGGTGCAGATAAAAGGTAAACTCTCTGGGGATATGCCTCAGGCTGGGGAATATACGGTTTCCCAAATTACTGAGCGGCTTCGGGTCTTCCTGGGGCTAGGGGCAGCGTCAGTAGGCACTGCACCGGAGGGTCCTGCAAATACCCCGGCCCTGCCTCCCCGTCCTCCGGTCTTATGTGCAGGTTGTCCCCATCGGGGATCCTTCTTTGCGGTCAAAGAGGCGGTCCGGGAACAGGGCCGAGGCAGAAAAGCGGTGTTTTCCGGGGATATAGGCTGTTATACCCTGGGAAACGCCCTTCCCCTGGATATGGTCGATACCTGCCTTTGTATGGGGGCGGGCATAACGATGGCTCAAGGGATTAACCGAGTGGAGCCAGGGACGCTCAATATCGCCTTTATCGGGGACTCCACCTTCTTTCATACAGGAGTGCCAGGACTTATCAACGGGGTGTATAACCAGGCGGACGTGGTGGTGGTGATCCTGGATAACGGTACCACTGCCATGACCGGCAACCAAGCGCATCCAGGCATGGGGAAGACCGCCACCGGTAAAGCCACGAAAAAGCTTAGTATCTTTGACCTGGTCTCTGCACTAGGGGTCCAGGAGTTGGTCAGGGCCAATGCCTTTGACCTGGTTGCCGCAAAACAGGCGGTCCAACAGGTCCTGGATAAACCGGGAGTCCGGGTTATCCTGTTTGAAGGCCCCTGTATCATGGTCCATAAAGGTAGGAACCCCTGGAAGATCAGCAGGGAACACTGTACCGCTTGTATGGTTTGTATCAAGAAATTCGGTTGTCCGGCAATTTCTCGGGTTGTGCAATCAAGGGAATCTGAACCAGGTACGGGGGTACATAAGCCAGTCATCGATCCGGTGCTGTGTACGGGATGCGGTATGTGCCGGCACCTCTGTGCCTTTGATGCGATTCGGAGGGAACCATGATCCCCTATACCGAGACTAGAGAGAATCGAAAAAACTGTTTAATTACCGGGGTTGGCGGACAGGGGACCCTACTCCTTTCCCGGCTCATCGGGAACGCAGCCCTTGAGCAGGGCCTTACGGTCCGGGGTACGGAAACTATCGGTATGGCCCAGCGAGGCGGCAGTGTGGTAAGCCACATCAGGATGGGGCCTGGTATATACGGGCCGTTCATTCCCCTACATCAGGGGGATCTTATCATTGCCTTTGAATGTATCGAAGCAGTACGGGTGCTACCTTTCATCGCTGAGGAGGGGCAGATGATTGTCCTCAATAGATCGATACCACCGGTAAGCAGCGTTCTCGGAGCGTATCCCTATGATCCTACGGCATTGATGGGGCACCTGAAAGAACGGGTAAAACAGCTCATCCTTATAGATGGAGAAAAACTCATAAACCAATGCGGGAATCCACGAGTAGTAAATGTGGCCCTCTTGGGAGTTGCCCTTACCCTTAATTGTTTACCTTTTACTCCTGAAGACATCATCCGGATCATTACGAGACAAGTACCACCGCACTTTTTGGAACTTAATCTCAAGGCCCTTCGGATCGGGCTGCAGGGTACTGCTATCAATGAAATAAGGCATGTCTGAATCTATATAAAGATAACGGTAGGGATCTGTAGCGTATGATAACGGGTTCATGACCACAGGGGCACAACAAATACTCTGGCAACGCTAAGCATCCGAGTAATCGCCTCCATTGCCATAGGCCCAAGATAAGCCGAAACGGAAAACAGCCCAAGGACAAACAAGTTTATTGGTATCCCGTACAGCCCTCAGTTTATCAGAGACCATGAGATGACCAATCAGGCTTGCTTTTTCTAGATAGTCCCTCTGATTTAAAAAGCTTTTTCCCTGCGTTAAGGTAAGGCCGACCTCCTCCCGGTTTTCGCCGGTATTTCTTCGTCGGATCCCGCTCCTTGCGGAGGAGTAAGGGATAATTTCTAATTATAGGGGCAGCTACACTTCACGTTAGCAGATAGAGAAGGATAATAGGGCGAGCTTTGGGGAAAACAATCCCAAGGGAGAAATGAAGCACTCGGTGGGGATAGCGGGGAATGTTGCCGGATGATGCATCGGATAGGGCGGGTCTTTTGGATAATTGTTGTTTTTCCGCGGGGCTGTTTAAGCATGGGAAGGTATTTGACCTGGCTTTGTGTGCTGGTCATCATGTGGATCACCTCCCCCAAGGTTAATAAGGCCATGACATCCTGCTTCAGGATGATCCGATTTTTAGGATTTCAGTCTCGCGCTTGTTCATCTAGT
>JAIRLU010000176.1 GCA_031259215.1 Treponema sp.
AAGTCCCGCATAATCGGTAGTATAGGCCCCCAGAAAATTATACAATCCCAAGGGCAGTGTTTTTTTACGCTCTGAGTTGATAAAAACCAGGGCGAAACTGAATTCCTTCCAATTGTTGAAGAAATTGAGAATCCCTACTGTAGCAATAACCGGTCGCGTCATCCTGAAACCCGTGTAAGGCGTATTGAACACCACTACCGAACCAGTCAAACGGCGAAGCATCGGTTTGAAGGAGTTCCCCGAACTTTGCCCTGCGTTTCCGTATTGTCCGTCTTTCACCGGCGCTGCGGCGTGTTTTCGTAGGTCTACTGCCGGCCTCTTTGAGAATACACGACAACGTGGTATAGCTGATTTTTATTTGCTCATACTCCTCCAGCAGTTCCCTAAAGTGAGTAAAAGAGCGCTTTTGGTACTTATCGTTTTTTTTAGGGCGATTATCTTTTTCCGCATCCCTTCATCGGTAACATTAGCCGAATGCCGCGTGAGCGTTTCCGTGAATAACCGCCCCAGCGCCTTGTTCCCTCACCGCTTTCTTCAGCGATTTTACCCGTCGTGGGCTTATCCCAAGTTTCCTCGCCGCTTGCCTTACCGTGTAGGCCCCGTCTATTGCACCCTTAATTACCCTCATCCGGGCCAGCTCTTTCGTACTCATTGGACTTGTTCAATAACCCGGTTGGTTATCGAACAAGTCTTGCAAAATGCTCCGCATTTTGCTGTTTTTTAAGCGGAAGTTGCTCAGAAACTGAGGTTTCTGAACAACTCTATTTCATCCTCCTACTATATATGAGGGGGTGATCGGCGAACCTGCGGTTCGCGCTCCCTCGTTAGTCTTAGGGGTGAACTTATCACTTGTTAACGACGTTTCCAAAAAATCGTTGACAATATGAGTATTGTAGTCATACACTTAAAAATCAGATAATCCCATTATCAAAGAAGTAAAAGGAGAAATATGATGTCCGAAGCAAAACACACGGATCCATCCGCGCTCGGCCTGTTTGGTCTGGCAATCGTGACCCTGGTGGCTTCAAGCCAGAAACTGGAAATCACAGAAGGACTTTCTCTCATAGTTCCCTGGGCGATCTTTCTAGGCGCGTTGGCGCAACTTGTGGCGGGGATTTTGGATTATAAAAACGGCAATGTGTTCGGCGGGACGGCCTTCTGCGCGTACGGCCTGTTTTGGCTGAGCATGGCGTTATCCTGGCTGATCCAGATGGGTGCGCTCGGAGACACGCTTTATTCCGGTGTCGACACGCGGCAAATGGGATTCGCTTTTCTCGGTTATTTTATCATGACGGTATTTCTCACGATAGGGGCGACGCGGACCAACAAGGTTCTGTTCGCCATATTCGTCTTCATCTCGTTGCTTTTTTTGGGACTGTTCATAAGTAATCTATTCCACGAAAGCGCGCTGGCGGAGCCGTTTCATACACTCGCGGCAATTTCGGAACTGGCGATAGCCATACTTTCGTTTTATGGCAGCGGTGCGAATGTCCTGAACAACCATTTTGGCAGAACCTTTTTACCGATCGGCAAGCCGTTCGGAGATCTATTGGAACCTAGTACCTCGTAACGGCTAAAACTTTACAGGTAATGAAGGAACTGGTAGTATGCTCGTGGGAGGATACTACCACTGATACGAACCAAGCGGAACATAACGCTCACCCCGGAAGAACGACATACACTGGAAGTATTTACGAAAACCGGAAAAGGGAATGTCACATTGGTTAAGCGGGCAGCCATCATCCTTGCCCTGGATTCCTCAGGCGCCCGGAAACCGGATGCCGAAAGGGAGGGAAGCCCATAGCAGTGCCCTGGCCTGTAGTAAGCCACCCGCCGGATACGCAAGCTGGACCTTGAGATTATGAGCCGATACCTGGGGGGAATTACCGTAGGTCGATTCCCGGTCCCCTATGACGGTGAGTCGCCTTTAAAACACACACCGTAACCCTCATCTTAAGGACGGGTGGTGTATCCCCTCGCAACCCCATGGTGCGTTTGTGGCTGCCAGGGAAGATGTGCTGGCTGTCTATGCCCGGTCCTCTGACGAAAGGCGTCCGGTGGTCTGTATGGACGAGAACCCCTATCAATTACTTGACCATGTCCGGGACGCCAGGACACCCTGAAAACGTCGATAATGAATACCGGCTAAACGGGATGTGCAGTATTTTCATGGTTACCGAGTCCTTGGCCGGATGGCGACATGTGGAAGCGTTGTCCCGAAGGACCAAACAGGATTGGGCGTAGCAAATCAAATGGCTGCTTGACACCCGGTATCCTGAGGCTGAAAAAGTCGTGCTGGTGCTGGACCATTTGAATACTCCTGCTCTTTCCTCGCGGTACGAACCCTTGCACTCTGTGGAAGCTGTTCGGCTTGCTCAAAAACTTGAACCGCAGGTTACCCCCAAACAGGGGAGTTGGCTTGATATCGCTGAGGTGGAGGTATTGGCGTTAGCGGCCCCGTGTCTGGGAGTCAGGCGTATAGGTGCTATTGATACCCTCAATGCCGAACTATCGGCATGGAATACTCAGAGGAACCGGAAGCAAAAGGGGATGGACGGGGATTTCACCACGGTGGATGCCCGCATAACACTCAAACGGCTTTATCCACAACTCATCGAGTAACTATTTAGCTGTTACGAGGTACTAGAGATTAATGAACCTCCTCCGCCCTGAAGACTAAACTTGACCCACAATTTTCTCACTATTTATGCTATAGTCTCCTAAAAAGCCGAAAACGCTGGGAGGGAAATATGGCACAAGAGAAAAGTTTCGACATGCAGGAAGAATTCGCGGGGCTGGATTTTCATTCTATCCGTCTTGAACAAGGGTTTATCAGGACCATGGAGACCCTGATACAACAGTTGGATAAATCAATCTGGAGAGCGAGTAAAAACCGGGCTGAAGCCTCGGACTGAAGTCCGCGTCTATCTACCGGATGCTGGGGAATGAAGACTTTAATCGGGAGGAAATCCAAAGGGCACACCGGGAAGCAACGATAGGGCACATAGCTGAATATGGCGGAACCATTCTGGCGGTGCAGGATACCACGGGGGTGAACTACAACACCCACGTGAAAACCGAGGGGATAGGGTATATCAGCGTTAAGAACCTGGGGTCAATGTCCATAGCTGCCTGGCGGTGACTGCCGACGGGCTGGTTTTGGGGGTTTTGGACCAGTCAAGTTACAACCGGGAAGAACCCAAAGACGAATCGGCGAGCCATGAGAGCAAGAAGGTGCGCCCGATAGAGGAAAAAGAGAGTTTTCGGTGACTGGAAACCCTGGACAGGAGCACGGCGGGTATTCCCGAAGAGGTCAAGGCGATTAGCGTCTGCGACCGGGAAGGGGATATGTATGAGTTGTTCGCTAAAGCCCAATCGCTGAATGAGCCGGTGCTTATCAGGATAG
>JAIRLU010000039.1 GCA_031259215.1 Treponema sp.
TCAAATTATCTGGCAAGCGTATTGCCCAATACTAAATAGGGGTTCGATGGAATCCTAAGGGTCTGCGAAGGAACGCTCATGTTCACGAATTATTCGGATACAGAGCATTCATTCGCAGACTTTTTTCTTTTGGTCGAACTCCCCTTAAATAAGCTGAACCTGGGGCGGCGCAGATCCTGTGGGGGTTCCTGATCGATTGAGCATAACCTGCACGTGCCGTTAAGTGTAAGTTTTAGGAGGAGGGCAGGGCGAGGGCATATACATGAGATCAGGAAGCAGGTAACCACGAACAGACATGAACCAAACGAACTGGTACGGTGACCGGGCCTTATAATCGCTGCAATGCGACAGCGTTCTTTGCCCTTCGTGGTTGTTTGGGCGGGCGGACCTCAGGTCCGAGATGGTGAATGTTCTTCAAAGCTAGGTGATTGTGCGGAATATGCCGGGGCGAACATGGTATGTGCCCTGGCCCTGCGGCAAAGGCTTGGCAGATTGAATCCTAGGACAAGCTCCTTGCCTCCCCTAGGTAACGGGAGTTCGATATCTTCCCAAAGAATGGGCCCCCCGATGGCACCATAAGCCTTTTTCCCGCTGGTGGGTATCACACAAGGCGGTATTTTTCTACGGGCACCCCCTTTTCAAGCGAATCCAGTACGCCATCAATGGCTTCTTCACTAGCAATGTGGCCGAACCACCAATTTTCAGGATACACCACCAGGGCAGGCCCCCGGTCGCATACCTTGAGGCAGCCGGTACCGGAGACCGCCACATCTCCCATACCCCGGTCAGCCAATTCCTCCTCCAAGTACTGCATAAGCTGCATAGAGCCGGCCTTACTGCATACCCCTTGGGGAGTTCCGTTCATCCGAAAGGATCCGCATACAAAGATGTGATGTCGCGGCTTGGTCATCGCATTTCCTCCTTAAATACGTCAGTGGACTTGTTCAATAACCCGGTTGGTTATCGAACAAGTCTTGCAAAATGCTCTGCATTTTGCTGTTTTTTAAGCGGAAGTTGTTCAGAAACTGAGGTTTCTGAACAACTCTATTACTCATGGTTATTCCTCCTTCCTTATCCACAACCCATCCCCTTATGGTTGCACCCTGCCGCGCCGCCGCGGCCTGTTGAAATCGTACAAACCTTGGGGATGCCCTGGCCTTTAAGGAGCGGTTCTGCAGCATCCTGGATAAGCCCTCCCTCAATGGTGATAACCGGCACTCCCCGGGCTTCCAGGATCGTTTTTGGCCTGGAGCCGCAGCCGCTTACCAATACCGCGGCGCAGTCCTTGAGGAGCTTCGCCATGTGTTCCCACCGGAGATCCCCTGAACCGGGCGAAGGGGTAGGGCGCTGTTCCCGAAACGTGAACCTTCCCCCTTCCAACGCAAAGATCCACAAGGCCGGTACTTCCCCCAAAGGGCGATTCACAAACAACCCTTCTCTAGATGCTGCTGCCACGAAGGGGCGTTCTGTGGTGGCCTTGATGATCCCGGCCTCTTCCAAAAGCCGGTCCAGCTCTGGAGCAGGTGGAGTCTCGAGCAGCCCCACCGCATCCGCACGGCAGTGGGCGCAATGGGTCATCTGGGGGAGGTACTTCCCCGCCTGGCTCCGCAGGATATGCATATACTCTGTAGAAGGGGAAAGGAGACTTCCAAAGGGGGTGCCCTCGACAGGTATCAAGGGAATACAGTTCTGAATCGCTGCACCAAGCCCTGCGGTACACGCGGCAATCTCCCCAAGGTGGGTATCGTTGATCCCTGGAATGATCACCGTGTTGATCTTGACCCGGATACCCAACGCGGTAAGCCTCGATATCCCTTCTCCTTGGCGGCGAAAGAGCAGTTCCGCTCCTTCCCGGCCTCGGTAGACTTTGGGACCGAACCGGACCCAAGAATAGATGCGCGCTCCTATGGCCGGGTCCACCGCATTGACCGTGATGGTTACGTGCGAGATATGGAGCTTTTCAAGGGCTTCAGCATATTCAACCACGCAGAGCCCATTGGTAGCCAGGCAGAGGGTTTTTTCAGGGTACCGTTCCCGGACCAGCTCCAGGGTGGCGAAGGTTGCTTCCGGGTTTGCAAAGGGATCCCCCGGACCGGCAATGCCCACCACCTCCAGGGACGCAACTTTTTGCAGCACCCTATCCAAATAGACCAGGGCCTGCGTAGGGGAAAGGATGGTACTCGTTACCCCAGGCCGGCTTTCATTCACGCAATCAAATCTCCGGTTACAGAACATACACTGGATATTACACTGTTCTGCCACGGGCAGATGGATTCTTCCCGTACTGTGCCGAGCCTGAGCATTAAAACAGGGATGTTTTACCCAAGGAGAACCGTTCTGTACCATTATAGATAGGTGTATCCCTTGGAAACCTGGTCCTGCTTGGCCTGCAACAGGGTGTTACAGAGGAGGTCGAAAAGGTTCAGGGTTCCCCGGTATCCGAGATGGAGCAGCCGCTGCCCCCCCATCCGGTCGTGGATGGGAAAACCGCAGCGGACCAGGGGTATACCCAGTTCCCGGGACAAATAGAGCCCTTTGCTATGACCCATGATAAAATCCGCTTCCAGGGTTTTTGCTCGGTCTAGGATGGAGATGAAATCCGCGTCATCCATGATAAACCGTTCCTCTGCAGCGGTGTTTCTCAGCGCCCCCTGTATCCGTTGGAAGAAACTGGAACGGCCCCTTCTGGTAGCCGCGCCGCCAGTAGCGACTATGACCGGGATAACGCCGATTTCATCGAGAAACGAGGCCAAGGCCACCACAAAATCCTCCTCTCCGTATAGGATGGCCCGTTTCCCGCTCCCGTATTTGTGGCCGTCCATATAGGCATCGATGAGCCTGCCCCGCTGTTTTTGCCAGGATTCGGGGATTTCCCGGCCAGTCACGTTTGCGAGGGCTTCAAAAAAGCGATCCGTATGTTCTATGCCTATGGGGAGTTCTAAGCGACTTAGGGGGATCCCGTGGTTTTCCCAAAGCCACTGTCCCCCATCCTTGCCTGGCGGATGCCCTAGATACAGGGTTCCCGCAGCATCCGCCATAGCCCTGATATCCGCAAGTGGGGTTCCTCCCTCGGGGAGCTGCTGATAGGTCTCCCAAGAAGGCCCATCGAGACTTTCCGAGTAATCCGGAACCAGCGTATAGGGCACTTCAAAGGATCTGAGTATACTATGCAGCTCCCGGAGGTCCTCGGTGGAGACAAAACTGGAGATGAGATTCACCCGCTTACCCTCCTCCGACGATCCTTGGAAGGGCCGGTCTGTTCTGATTCCGGTGAGGCTACTCAGGACAGCCCAAATCGCCTCATGGAACCCGTCTGTGTGGGTACCCCGGTAACTGGGTGTGGAAGCGTAAAAGAGCACGGGTAAGGGACTGCCATCTGGTCGCTGCCGTTCTGATTCGTATTGCCGGAGGTACCGAGGAACATCCTCTCCCATGGTTTCTGAAAGGCAGGTGGAGGTGATACCAATGGCTGCAGGCTTATAAGAACGGGACACATTATCCAGGGCAGTAAAAAGGGTGTCTCTACCGCCAAAAATAGCAGCCCCTTCGGTGAAGTTGGAAGAGGCAATATCCAGAGGTTCCCGGAAATGACTTATCCCATAACGCCGAATATAGGTCGCACAGCCCTGGGAACCGTGAATCAAGGGGATACATCCCTCAATGCCTCGAAGGGCCATACAAGCCCCAAAGGGAGCGCAGAGTTTACAGGCGTTACCGGTAGAAACAGAAACCCTTTCTTTCATGCGGGAACCCCTGGTTCTACCCGGTCGGTTACTGCCCGTTCTGGTACCGCAGCCTGCGCAGCTTTTGCAGCCGCGGCTTGCCGAGCCGGGGAATACTTCCAGACCGGACTACTTACCGAGGTGTACACTTCCTGGGCAAAGTTACCCATACCCGCGTAACCTGCCAAGGCTTCCTTCCGTTCATGGTTATGATCACAGAATCCGATGCCCATCTTGTAGGCAATAGGCCGCTCTTTGACCCCGCCGATGAGGATATCTGCACCTTTTTCCAGGATGAAGCCCGAAAGTTCTAGGGGATTGGTGTCGTCTAGGATGATAGTCCCTTCATGGGTGATCTCCTTAAGGTATTCGTAATCTTCCGGGGAACCGGTCTGGGAACCTACCACTACGGTTTCCATACCAATATGACGCAGGGCCTTGACCATAGAAAAGGCTTTGAAGGACCCTCCCACATACACGGCAGCCTTTTTCCCCTCCAGGGCTTTCCGGTATTCCCCTAGTCGGGGGAGGAGCCGGGAAACCTCTTCCCGAACCAGTTCCTGGGTTTGGTGCGTTATCCTTTGGTCTTGAAAGAATTCCGCCACATCGTAAAGGGCCTTAGTCATGTCTTCAATACCGAAGTAGGATACCCGAATAAAGGGGATACCGTAGGTTTCTTGCATCATCTTGGCGAGGTAGGTCATGGAACCAGCGCACTGGACCACATTAAGGCGGGCCCGGTGCGCCTTGCCAAGCTCCGCCACCCGGCCGTCCCCGGTGAGGCAGGCGGTAACTTCGATCCCCATGCGGTGGTAATAGTCCTTGATGATCCAGGTCTCCCCTGCCAAGTTGAATTCTCCCAGGATGTTGATACTGAAGGGAGAAACCGGACTGAGCTGATCCTTGCCCATGAGGGTGAAGGCCGCCTCACAAGCTGCCTTGTATCCATCCTTTTTGGTTCCCTTGAACCCTTCGGAATGGACCGGAAGTACGGGAATACCCTGTTCCTTTTGAACTCTCCTGCAGACTGCCGCTACGTCATCCCCAATGAGGCCGATGATACAGGTACCATACACAAAAGCCGCCTTCGGTTTATAGACCGGGATAAGTTCCGAAAGAGCAGTGTAAAGCTTTTTTTCTCCGCCATAAATGACTTCTTGTTCCCGGAGATCCGTGGAAAAACTCAAGCGGTGTAACTCAGGGCCGCTGGAAAGGGAACCCCGCAGTTCCCAGGTATAGGCTGCACAGCCAATAGGTCCGTGGATCAGGTGCAGGGCATCGGCAATGGGGTATAAGACCACCCGGGACCCGCAAAACACACAAGCCCGTTGACTCACCGAACCTGCCGTGCTGGGCTTTTCACATACCAGGGTGTATTGGTCCTTACCCTTTTCCCAAACCTGTTGCTTTCGTGCATTAAGAACTTCTACCATATATATCCTCACTCATAGAAACCGCCAAGACGAAGAAGGCACAGGGAACCACCGGGTTACCGGATCCTCTTCGTTTCGTCTTGGGGTATGCTTACATGACCAGCTCAAATCGCTCTTCCGGGGCGTCCCGGTCCTGGCGATCCATGAACACATCCAAGATCTTGACCAAGAGGTGCAGCCCTCCCCGGTAACCGGTAATGGGGAAATAGGAATGACCTACCCGGTCGTAAATAGGGAAACCCATACGGATCAAAGGAATATCCATGTCCCGGGCGATGTATTTACAGTAGGTGTTCCCCAAGATGAGGTCAGGGGTATGGTTTTGTAAGAGCTGGTGAAAATAGAAGAGATCCCCTTGGGGGCCTACCTTGACCACCACCGTAGGCCCGGCGATTTCCTGGATCCGCTTGGTGAACTTCGTCCCTGCAGGGGTACCAGTTACCACGTGGAGGACCTCCATCCCCGTGTCTTTACAGAACTGGGTAAGACCGATAAGGATGTCCGGATCCCCGACAAGGGATACTTTTTTCCCGTACAGGTACTGGTTTTTATCGCAAAGCACATCCACCAACTGCCCCCGTTCGATGAGGAGGCTCTCAGGTACGGTTACCCCCAGGGTTTTCCGTAAGGTGTCCACCAAGGCGTCGGTAGCGCTGATACCGATAGGGAGTTCGAGGACCTCGATCCTGACCTTGCATTTCGTATCCAAAAGCTGGGCTGCAGCGAGGGTACCGCTTCGACCCAAGGCCAAGGCAAACCGGGAATTTCCAGACTCCCGGATCTGTTCCTTGGTGGCTCCGCCCTGGGGATACATCCTAAAGGTACCGTCCATGGGACCGTTTACTACATTGCTGGTATCAGGGTACATGATGTACCCTATTCCCATGGAACCAAGGATATGTTTGATCTCTGCCATATCACTCGGTTCGATAAAGGAGGGCAGCACGGTGACGGCCTGGTTTCTTTTACCTGTGTTCACGGCAAAATGCCGGACCATAGCGGCGAGCATGTTGGCATAGCCGGTTACATGGGATCCCTTAAAGCTGGGAGTACTGGCATACATCACGGTTTTTCCAGGGGGAATCTTGTGGTCTGTTACGGCTTTGTTGATAATCTGGGCCAGATCGTCCCCAATGGTTTCCGAAAGGCAGGTGGTGTTCACCGCGATAATATCCGGGTTGTACAGGGTAAAAATGGTGTTGAGCGATTCCAAGAGGTTTGCCTGACCGCCGAAGACCGACGTTCCTTCGGTAAAGGAAGAGGTACTGGCCATGATAGGTTCGGTATAGTGTCGGGTTAGGGCGCTCCGGTGATAGGCGCAGCAGCCTTGAGAGCCGTGGCTGTGGGGGAGGCAGCGGTGTATTCCCAGGGCCGCGTACATAGCGCCCACCGGTTGGCAGGTTTTTGCCGGGTTGATGGTCAGTGCAGACCGTTCGACTACGGTTTTTGGTGTATGACGTAACAGCATAAAAACTCCTCATGTAACAATTCGGGGGCATCCTTCCCCCGGCTTCTGCTTAAAAAGGGCCAGACCCTGGACCCTATAGAAAAGGCTGCTACCCGGTATAGCCGTAAGAAGCATGCAACTCCGGACTTATATCCCAAGGAGCCTTAGCGAACTTAAACACATTGCAATTAAGCAGTCGATCAACCTCCTTATAAAAATTGATCGCCCCCTTATATCCTGCAAAGGGTCCCATATAGTCATAACTATGCAACTGCTTCATCGGAATCCCCTGTTTCTGGACCACATATTTCTCCTTAATACCTGCACAGACTAAATCAGGATGGTATTGTTCAATCAAAACCTCCAATTCAAAGTGATTGCAGTCGTCTATTACCAAAGCACCGGCAGCCATTTCCCGCATCATTCCCTGGTAATCATTGAAGGTAAACCCTTCCGCTTCCCGATGGGCCTTTTCTTCCGCACTGATCCGAGGACGGTACCGTTTTGCATCGGGTTCTACCTTAAGCTCTTCGATGTTCCGGGAATCTGCATCCACCACGATGGAGGGTAGTACCTGCCTGCCCTCATAATCGTCCCGATGGGCGAATTCATAGCCCGCGCTTATCGTGCTGATACCGATTTCCCTCAGCAGATCCTGATAATGATGGGCCCGGGACCCGCCCACAAAGAGGACCGCGGTTTTTCCTGCACACCGGGATTTCACGTCCTGCCGTACCTTTTCCACCTCCTCCATTTCCCGAAAGATTACCTCCTCGGTTTGCCGGATGAGGTCGTCATGCTGGAAAAACCGGGCGATCTTTCGTAAAGACGTGGAGGTGGATTCCGCTCCCACAAAATTGACCTTGAACCAGGGGATCCCGTATTTGGTTTCCATCATCCCTGCCAAGTAGTTGATAGACCGATGACACATCACCACATTGAGGTCCGCTGTATGAGCGGTGATAAATTCCTGGTAGGTGGAATTCCCGCTGAAGGTAGCATGGAGGGTAAGGCCGCAGTCGTCCAGGATCCGCTCGATCTCAAAGGCATCACCGCCAATATTGTATTCTCCCAGGACGTTCAGCCGGAACTCCCCTTCCTTGGGGGTATCATCCAGGCCCACCACTTCGGTAAAGACCTTGTTGTTCGCTACATGGTGCCCCGCGGATTGGCTCACCCCCTTGTACCCTTCGCAGGAGAACCCGAAGATGTTGATGTCTGGGTACTTTTCTTCCATGGCCCGGGCAACCGCATGCACATCGTCCCCGATGAGTCCTACCGGACAGGTAGCGAAAATTCCGATGGCCCGCGGATGAAAGAGGGCCACTGCTTCATCAATCGCGGCCTTGAGTTTCTTTTCACCGCCGAAGATGATCTCATCCTCTTGTAAGTCCGTGGACATGGCGTAGGTCATGTAGTTGGGATCCCCCGCTGCATAGGGCCGGGTCTGGTTCCGACGGGTCAGCCAACTGTAAAACCCGCAGCCAATGGGGCCGTGGGTTATTTGGAGGATGTCCCGGGTAGGCCCTAAAACCACTCCCTTACACCCGGCATAGGCGCAACCCCGCATGGTAATGATCCCCGGGACGGTCCTGGTATTGGCCAGAATCTCCGGGACTCCTTCTTCACTCACCCGGTTAACCACGATCTGTTTGGCCCGCTTCTTGGCAACCTTGGCCGGATATGCCTCAAGGAGTTCCGCCTTGAATTCCTTGGGCCCGGGTTGTTCTTGTACCATCCTCTGTACTCCTCCCCCTTTCATTAGACTTGTTCGATAACCCGCTTGGTTATCGTGGACTTTAGTCCGACAATTTCTCGCCGATGAACCTTCAGTTCGCGGGCTGCGAAATTGCTGTTTTTTAGCGGAAGTTGCTCAGAAACTGAGGTTTCTGAGCAACGCTATTGATCCAAAACCTCATCCCCGGATTCACCGGTACGAACCCGCCAGGATTCGAGTACCGGCATGACGAAGATCTTCCCATCCCCGCTTCTGCCGGTCTGGTTGACCTGGATCACCGTGTTGACCACGGTTTTCACCAACTTGTCTGGGATGATCAGGTGGATCATCCGCTTGGGGATGAGCCTACCGAGGACCCCTAGTTCCTGAATCATGTCCGCGTACTGTTCTTCCGCACCACCCATATACCGGGGCAATTCCACCGTACCCTTACCCCGGCCCAGGCACTCTTTGGCGTACATGGAGCTGATCCCTGCGTCTGCCAAGGCTTGCTTGGTCTTGTTCATCATATTCATTCTGATGATGGCCATCACTTCTTTCATGCAGTCCCCTCCTTTCCCTCTGCAGGCTCTCGTACTCCTGAACTGACCGTATAGACCTCTTCCACAGAGGACACAAAAATTTTTCCATCCCCAAAAGAACCCTTTCCCGTACGGGCAACTTCCATTATTTTTTTAATCACCAAATCCTTGTCATCCTTTTTTACCACCATGATGAGCAGTTCCTTGGGGATCTCGTCGTAGCTTACATCTCCGATCTTAATGCCCCGCTGTTTTCCCCGGCCTGCTACATTCATCCGGGTAACCGAGGGAAACCCTTCTGCCATGAGGGCTGCCATCACCGCATCGGCTTTTTCTGGACGTACTATCGCCCGTATCATAACCATCACCCTACTCCTTCACCATTGACTCAGCGTTAGTCGGCGATACCGAATTCCATGAGCAGCTTTTCCAGATCCGCGATTTCCATGGGCTTAGGGATCACGAAAAGGGTGTTCTTTTCAATGGCTCTGGCCAGCTTCCGGTATTCATCTGCCTGGTTCACCGAAGGGTCAAAATCAATGACCGTCTTCTTGTTGATCTCTGCTCGCTGGACCATGTTATCCCGAGGCACAAAGTGGATCATCTGGGTTCCAAGCTTTTCCGCGAGCGCCTGGATAAGCTCATCTTCCCGGTCCACCTTACGGCTGTTGCAGATAAGTCCCCCTAAGCGTACTGAACCGGCCTCGGCGAATTTCATGATCCCTTTGCAGATGTTGTTGGCCGCGTACATAGCCATCATTTCACCGGAACAGACAATGTAGATTTCTTCCGCCTTACCATCCCGAATAGGCATGGCAAAGCCCCCGCAGACCACGTCTCCCAAGACATCGTAAAAGGTATAGTCTAACTTGTATTGTTCGTTAAAAGCGCCGAGCTGTTCCAGCAGGTTGATCGACGTGATGATCCCCCGGCCTGCACAGCCGACCCCTGGTTCAGGCCCACCGGATTCCACGCATCGGGTTCCCTTAAAACCAATCTTCACCACATCTTCCAGGTCCAGGTCCTCTCCCTCGGTTCGTAAGGTGTCTAGAACCGTTTTTTGGGCAAGACCATTCAAGAGGAGTCTGGTTGAATCCGCCTTGGGATCGCAACCCACCACCATCATGTTTTTTCCCATTTCCGCGAGGGCTGCTACCGTATTCTGGGTTGTGGTTGACTTCCCAATGCCTCCCTTCCCGTAAATTGCGATTTTTCTCATCTTTGCTGTACTCCGAAAATCAGATGCCGTAAAACGGCTTATGAGAGAAAAAGCAAAATCCGTGCCATATCTGGGAAACTACCCTGAAATACGCAAAAAACAAAAAAGGCCAAGGATTTCACCGCCTGGATTCCCTTTCCTTAGGGTAATTCCTGGAAATCCCCAGCCCCCGCGCCCTGATAGGGTTCTCAATATGTTAAGTAAAACTTACAAAAATAACAATCCGGATCATCAAAATGACAAAAACGTAAGAAAAATTTCCTAAAAAAACCGCAGTTTTTTGGCTAAAAGGGGCTTTTCCTCTTGATTGGCTAAGAGAAAAAACCATACTGTACCCAGAGGTAAGGAAAGTAACCAATATGAATGAACCGGCGTCTTGTATGCTCCACGTCTCCCCTTGCAAGCGGTATAGGTGCCAGCGGGAACGGGATGGGTTAGGACTGCTTTTTGAGATCAGTAAGCTGCTCTTAGATTCTGACCATGTGGAAAAGATTTTAAAGCCCGTGTTGGACCGGATTGCCGGGTGTCTGGGTATTATCCGGGGGATGATCACCATTTTAAACCGGGAATGCGGGGAAATCGCCATAGCCGAAGCCTGGGGGCTTGAGGGATCCCAAAAAGTAAAAGGCCGCTATGTGCTTGGGGAAGGTATCACCGGCAGGGTCATCGAAACAGGCAGCCCTGTGGCCATACGCCGGATCGCAGATGATCCCCGATTCCTCAACCGTACAGGGGCGCGGAAACAGAGGGATACCAAGGATATTTCCTTTGTCTGCGTTCCTATCAGGATCGGCAGGGAGGTAATCGGTACTATCGGTATTGATCTGTTCTATACCGAGGAAGCCCTGGATTACGAAGTCTGCCTCCTCACCATTGTGGCGGCTTCCATCAGTCAAGTGGTCCGGCTTCATCAGGGGAAGTGCGAGGAAATGGAGGGCCTGAAAGCGGAGAACTCCCGGCTTCATGCGGAACTGCGGCTTTGCTCTCAGTGGCCTCCTTATGTGATCGGTACTTCCCAGATCATGCGTTTGTTATATAAGCAAATGGATCAGGTCAGCGGTACCAATGCGACGGTGCTCCTCCTAGGAGAAAGCGGGGTCGGGAAGGAGCGGATCGCCCAGGCCATTCATTACGCCTCTCCCCGGGCGGACAAGCCTTTCATCACCTTGAACTGTGCCGCCATTCCTGAGAGTCTCATCGAAAGTACCCTTTTTGGACATGAAAGGGGGGCCTTTACCGGTGCGATTTCCCGGCGTATCGGGTACTTTGAACAGGCAGCAGAGGGAACCCTGTTTCTTGATGAAATCGGGGAGCTGCCTCTGGCGGTGCAGAGCAAATTCCTGCGGGTCCTTCAAGAACGGGAATTTGAACGTATCGGTGGAACGGATCCCATCAAGGTCAATATCCGGATCATTGCCGCCACTAACCGGGATCTGACCCGGCTCATCCGGGAGGGTACATTCCGGGAGGATCTCTATTACCGGCTTAGCGTCTTTCCCCTGGTAATCCCACCGCTTCGGGAACGGAAAACCGACATCCTGCTCCTGGCGAATCATTTTGTGGAAAGATTTTCCGCAGCCTATTCCAAACCAATGCACCGGATTACCCCTTCGGCGCTCAATGAGATGACCGCCTATTCCTGGCCGGGTAATGTACGGGAGCTTGAGAACTGTATTGAACGGGGGGTGATTCTCTCCACCGATGGGTTCATCCATAGTTACCACCTTCCCCCGAACCTGCAGCAGGAACAAACCTCCATTGCTTCAAAAGGGCAAACCCTGAAGGAAGTAGTAGCATCGGTGGAACGGGAACTGATTGCTGCGGAACTGCGATGGACCCGGGGCAATGTATCCCGGGCAGCCAAGAATTTGGGGATCTCTGAACGGGTCATGGGATTGCGAGTAGTGAAGTACGGGTTAAAGCACCGGAACCATGAAGACTAGTACCTTGCTTAGACCATCCCCCCGGTAATTCAAAAAACACGCCGGACCTGAGATCCGCCCACAGGAACCGGCACGAAGGGTAAAGAACGCTGTCGAATTTCAGGGATTATGAGGCCCGGTCAATGTACCCGTTCGTTTGGTTCGTGTCGGTTCGTGGTTACCTGCTTCCTGATCTCATGTATATGCGCTGGCCTTGGGGGGTTCATCCGTACCTCCGCCACATACCATGACATACGGACATCCTTCAACGGTATGGAGGATCGCTCCCCCATACCCGTCATAGCCCTGTTTACTGGTTTACCACCTCAGGTTTCGTGTCAATCCGCTCTAATTGCTGATCCATCAACTTGAGGGCTTCCATGGCCTTAAACTCCGCATACCGGGAT
>JAIRLU010000047.1 GCA_031259215.1 Treponema sp.
TTCCCGAATGTGAATTGAACTATTTCCGGCTACAGGTTACGGAATTGTTATTTCTGCTTATGTATATGAAAAAACCGGCGGAGAGTGAGCGCCGATCTTTCTTTACCACCGGTCAGGTAAATATCGCAAAGCAGGTGATGAACATTATTACCAGGGATTTGAGCGAGCATCACCGGATTGATACATTGGCAAAGGATTTCTGCGTAAGCCCCACATCCCTGAAAAATTATTTTCAAGGCGTGTACGGGCAAAGTATATCCGCGTATCTACGGGACAAACGTATGGACAAGGCGGCGGAATACCTTGAAAAAAGCACCCGCCCGATAGCAGACATAGCCCTGTTGATGGGATACGAAAACGCCAGTAAATTTTCGGCGGCTTTTAAATTGGCTCGAGGTGAAAGTCCTCTGGAGTACCGCCGCAGATATAGGGCTTCAATCTGAAATGCTTTTGAAACATGGCAATGCTTTACCTTCAATGCAGGTTTTATAGTTAGTTTTTTCTAACTAAATATATTTAGGAGGTTCTTATGAAAAGAATTTTGTGGATGATACCGGTAATTCTGGTATCAGTAGGCTTTTTCTCGTGTTCCACGGACGCTGAAGATGATGATAACCCTTTCGCGGGGACATGGGAAAGTACCGTTGCTGATGGAGTATCCCGTAAAATCATTATGAACAATGATTTAACTTGGGAATTTCATCAAACTGCAAGTGGAGACGCACAAGGTGATACCAGGGGCACCTATACCTATGATGGCAAAACCGCGACTGCCATTGCTTCAGAACTCTACACGGGGACGGCATGGGTGAGTACGGAAGGGCAGCCTGCAAATGTTATCACCGTAACTGCGGAAATACAGGATGACGGAAAACTAAAAGTAACCGCTTACGATGGAACCTTCACGTACACAAAGAAAAATTAATAGCGTTGTTCAGAAATCTCACTTTCTGAACAACAACCGCTAAAAAACAGCAAAATGCAGAGCATTTTGCGAGACGTGTTCGATAACCAACCGGGTTATTGAACAAGTCCAATGACTTTTGCCCGAAGGTTCAGCGCATCTTACCGAACCTTCGGGTTGTTTGTGATTGGCCTGCTAAAGCACCGTCTTACCAGAACGACTTGGAGTATTGCGGCAGGGGGGACGCCAGACAGCCGCTTTAATTCAGGGGTTCAGCTGGTTTCCTCATACCCATACCCGTCCCTGTTATTTTCACACTTCAGATTTGGATTTGGCTATTTTTACTGCCGTCCCATAGGCTATTACTTCTGCAGCATTCTGCATTACTGCGGATGATGCATACCGTATATTTACGATCCCATCAGCTCCAAGTCTTTCTGCTTCTTCTACCATTCTTTTGGTAGCCAATGCCCGGGCATCATTCATCATTTCAGTATAGGCTTTTAATTCCCCTCCTATTAATGATTTAATGACCTGGGTTATATCTCTACCAAAATTTTTTGATTGAATAGTGCTTCCCTTTACAAGCCCAAGGGTTTCCAGTTCTTTTCCGGAAATGTAGTCAGTATTTACCAAAATCATCTTCTCCTCCTCCTTTGATTTCCTTTATCCTTTCAATTAAACCCATATAATGACTATAGTATGAGTATGGAAAAAATCAAAGCACTTATTGTAAGTATCTTTTGAATATTGGACTTGTTCGATAACCTGGTTGGCTATCTCACAAGTCTTGCAAAATGCTCCGCATTTTGCTATCAGAATTTGTTCAAAAACTGAAGTTTTTGAACAACTCTATTCAACTTTACTATATTTATTTCACTTTCTTTAGGGTCCTTAGTGCAACCCCGTGGGCTATATGTTCGATACAGATTGGCATGGGTTCCTTGTTTTTTCCCAGAACCTCCCAAGCATCGTACCCTTCAAGCGCTCTTTCCTGCGGCTTATCGCTATTACGCAGGTTAAGGCAAACCTGGAAAAAGGCGCCGGCGTTACCGCAGAGAAAAGGTCCGCGCATTCACGCTCAGTTTCACGAATGTAACTAGGTATTATGTTACTAATTCGTGATAATTCGCGGACCTTGCGATCCTCAAGTAAACGCACATGAACTAAAGTCCGCAATTATGGGAAGTAATGCTCAGGTATCCGAATAATTCGTGAACATGAGCGTTTCTTCCCGGGCCCTTCTTCCATCGAACCCACGGTAGGGGACGACTAGTCCCGGTGCTGCAAGGGTTAGGGTTCATTCACCAGATTTTTCATGATGTACTCCCGCCGTTCAGGGGTGTTCTTACCCATGTAAAAGCTCAAAACCTGGGGAACCGCTTTGAGGGTCTGCACCGCTACCGGAACCAGACGCATATCCGGTCCGATGAATTGGCCGAATTCCTTGGGGTTGATTTCCCCAAGGCCCTTGAACCGGGTAACTTCGCTCTGATTTCCCAGGGCCTGCACTGCCTCGTTCCGCTCCTTTTCAGTATAGCAATACCGGGTTTCCTTCTTGGTCCGTACCCGAAAAAGGGGGGTCTCCAGAATATAGACCCTGCCGGAGTTGACCAGTTCCTCGAAATAGGAGAGGAAAAAGGTAAGGAGCAGGTTGCGAATATGAAAACCGTCGAAGTCCGCATCAGTAGCAATAACAATACGGGCGTACCTGAGGGAACTGGAATCGTTTTCGATCCCCAGGGCCATCATCATGTTGTAGAGTTCATCGTTCTTATAGATCGCGGCTCGTTTCTTGCTGTACATGTTTTCAGGCTTGCCCCGGAGCGAGAAGATCGCCTGGGTCATCACATCCCGGCTGGAGACCATAGAGCCGGCCGCGGAATCCCCCTCGGTAATGAAAATCGTGGAAGAAGCCCCCTTTTCCCCATCATCAAGGTGGTATTTACAGTCTTTGAGTTTGGGAATCTTCAGGGCAATCTTCCTGGCCGCTTCCCGGGCTTCTTTCTTAACCTCGTTCAGTTCGGTTCTCAGGCTTTCGTTGGCGATGATCTTCTGTTCCAGCTTTTTACTCGCCTCAGGATGCTTGTGGAGCCAGTCTTCCACCCCGGCCTTGACTTCCTGGACCACCCAGGCCCGGATATCTGCATTGCCCAGCTTGTTTTTGGTTTGGCTTTCAAAGATGGGATTTTGCAGTTTAACCGCCACCGCGGCGCTGGCCCCTTCCCGGATATCTTCACTGCGGTACTCCTTCTTGCAATAGGCCTGAATCCCTTTAAGGAAACCCTCTTTGAAGGCTGAAAGATGGGTCCCTCCGTCACTGGTGTATTGGCCGTTGACAAAGGAAAAATACCCTTCTCCGTAGTTAGGGGTATGGGTAAAAGCGAATTCGATCCGATCACTCTTATAGTACCCAATGGGGTAGAGGCCCTCTTCTCCAGTCTCTTCGGTGAGTAGATCAAAAAGCCCCCCCGAAGACAGGTAGGCTTTGCCGTTCAGAGAGAGGGTCAGTCCCCGGTTAAGGTACGCGTAATGCTGGATCCGCCGTTCAATGAATTCCCCGTTAAATCCGTAATTCCCGAAGATTTCCTTGTCAGGGGTAAACTCCACCAGGGTACCGTTCGGCTCAGGGGTTTTGAGCTTCCCCTTCTTGATCTCTTTGATGAGGATCCCCCGTTCAAAGACCGCTTCTGCATAGGCCCCTTCCCGGATAGAACGGACCCGGAAAAAGGAAGACAAAGAGTTGACTGCCTTGGTCCCCACCCCATTGAGGCCCACAGAGAATTGAAACACTTCATCGTTGTATTTGGCCCCGGTATTGATCACTGAAACACATTCCACCAATTTGCCCAGAGGAATTCCCCGGCCAAAATCCCGAACCTTCACCGCGGGTTTACCTGCAAGTAAGCCCAGAGCAGGTTCTAACTGTACTTCCACCTCGATACAGGTTCCATTTCCCATAATGTATTCGTCAATGCCGTTATCAATGATTTCCTTGAGGAGCACGTAGATTCCGTCGTCGGGGTGAGAACCATCCCCCAGGCGTCCGATATACATACCGGTCCGCAGGCGTATATGTTCCAAGGAAGAAAGGGTTTTTATCTTGGATTCGTCGTATACCCGAGAAGCTGCTGGTTTTACCAGCTCTTTACAGGCTGCTTTAGGGGTTTTTTTCACTGGTTTTTGTACTGATTTCACTCGCATACCCTATCATACTCATTTTTGGGGATAGGATACTACCGGGAAGCGCCTGAAAGTTTTTTTAACGTGAGTTCGCCGAAAACCTAAGGGATGAGCGGCCAAGCTTTTTCATCGTTTTCCCCTTGGCCGCTCTTGGCCCTCCCCATAATCCCGCCAATCTCCGGGCTATCCCGATAACACGTTTCCGTAATTGGATAAATCCTTTGTGGAAACTGCCGGTACCTTTTGAGAAACCGGGACCGTTTCCTCCGAGAACGTACAAGTATCCTTCGGGAATCGAAAGGGTACAATTTTCGACTGTTATCGATTGTTATTAATAAATTTACACCCCAGGCTTTACAAATGACCAGGTATCAGAGATAATAAAGCTATCTTTTACCTTTAGGAGGAAATATATGAAGAAGTTGAGTATAGGGCTCATCATTCTGGTAGCCATCGGTTCCCTAGGATTCGCCAAAGGCGGTCAGCAGGGAGGTGGAAGCAGCAGCCAGCCCATGTTGGTGGGTATTGCTATGCCTGAGACTCACGTCCAGCGTTGGCAGAAAGATGGGGCCAATCTTAAAGCAGCAGTGGAAAAGCTGGGGTACCGGGCAGAAGTGGCCTACGGTGACGCAGACCAGAACCGGCAGAACCAGCAGCTCCAGAACTTTTTGACCAATGGTGCCAAACTGCTCATCGTGGGTAACATCAATGACGGGGTAAACTCCGCCATTGCCGATGCTGCCCAGGATAAAGTAGCGGTCATAGCCTATGACCGGCTGATCATGAACTCTGCGGACTATGACTACTACATCACCTTTAATAACTACAAGGTGGGCCAGTTCCAAGGACAGGGGCTTGAAACCGGACTTAAGCTCAAAGAGGCCAGCCCGGATGCTCCCAAGTACATCACCCTATTTGCGGGTTCTCCCACGGACAACAATGCGAAGTTCTTCTTTGACGGGGCCATGAGCGTGCTCAATCCCTATATCAAGAGCGGGGTTCTGCAGGTAATCGGTCCGTATCCTGAGACTTCGGCGGATAACGCTAACTTCCAGCGGATTGCCACGGAAAACTGGCAGGCCCCGGTGGCCAAAACGAGGATGGAAAACCTCCTCAATAACGACGCGGCGAATGTGGTGCTTGATGGAATCCTCGCACCGAATGACACCTTGGCCCGGGCCGTCATCGAAGCCTGTCTTGCGGATGCCAAATATGCGGATGGAAAGCTCCCGGTGGTTACTGGGCAGGATGCGGAAGCGGATTCGGTCTTATCCATCAAAAACGGTCAGCAATACATGACCGTATTCAAAGATACCGCTAAGTTGGCGGAAGCCGCGGTCTTATTGGCAGACCAGATCCTCAAAGGCCAGACCCCTGCTATTCCCGGCGCGACCCTTGCTTCAGGGGATATTGCCAGCATTGGCGATACCGGTAAGAAGCGGGTTAAAGCATATCTCTTAGAACCGGTTATTATTACCCAGGATAACTGGCAGCTTCCCCTTAATGCGGGGCATTTCACTCCCGAAGAAGCGGCCCGTCTAAAATAACGCACTGCTCGAAGCATGTATGAGGGGTTTGGGGGGATGATGGGTCGTCCCTCCAAACAGGAGGTGGGGTGGTACCCTGCACAGGAGATACCTACCCCTCCCCTGCGTGCTTTTTATGCAACCAAGGGGAGATTATGGGTGATTATATTCTTGAAATTGAAAACCTAACCAAAGACTTTCCCGGGGTACGGGCCTTGGATAAGGTCAATTTAAAAGTAAAAAAAGGGGAAATCCATTCCCTCTGCGGGGAAAACGGCGCGGGAAAATCCACCCTCATGAGTGTTATCAGCGGGGTTTATCCCAAAGGCAGCTACGAGGGAAAGGTCTTTTACAAGGGACAAGAGACCAATTATCACAGCGTCAAGGATAGTGAAAAAGAAGGGCTTGCTATTATCCATCAGGAATTAGCCCTGAGTCCCTATCTTTCGATTTACGAAAACATCTTTCTCGGGCACATGAAAACCCGTTTTGGCATCATCAACTGGAATGACTATATCCGGGCCTCAAAGCAGTACCTGGACCGGGTGGGTCTTCATGAACCCCCTGCTACCATCGTAAGTAAGCTTGGGGTGGGTAAGCAGCAGTTGGTGGAAATCGCCCGGGCCCTCTCCAAACAGGTGGAGTTGTTAATTCTGGATGAACCCACTTCTTCTTTGAATGATGATGAAAGCGAGAAACTGCTGGATCTAATGCTTGAGTTCAAACGCCAGGGTATTACTTCGGTGATGATTTCCCATAAGCTCAATGAGGTGCTCAAAGTGGCGGATACGGTAACGGTACTGCGAGATGGGAAGTCCATTGCTACCTTTGATGTTAAGGCCGACCAGCTCACCGAAGCGATGATCATCAAAGATATGGTAGGCCGAGACCTGACCCGCCGGTTTCCGGTACGGAAAACCAAGCCCGGTGAAACGATCATGGAAGTGAAGAACTGGACCGTGTATCATCCTGAGTATCACACGATTAAAGTGGTGGATACTGCTTCCTTTTATCTGCGGAGAGGTGAAATCCTCGCTTTCTGCGGTCCTATGGGGGCAGGTCGTACCGAACTGATGATGAGTATCTACGGTAAATCCTACGGTTCCCACAGCGAAGGGGCATTGTACATCAAAGGGAAGCAGGTTACCCTGAACCGGGTAAAGGCGGCTATTGATACGGGACTGGGTTATGTTTCGGAAGACCGGAAAAATCTGGGCCTCATCTTGATTCAGAATATTAGGACCAACATCTCCATATCTTCTTTAGAGAAACTCTCCCGTTTTGGACTGGTTTCTATGCAGCAGGATATCCAGGAAGCGGAAAAATACCGGAAGGAACTACGGATCAAGACCCCTTCTATCAACCAGCTTACCCGAAACCTCTCCGGCGGGAATCAGCAGAAGGTGGTATTAAGCCGGAGCCTCCTGGCGGACCCGGACATCTTCATCGTGGATGAACCTACCCGAGGTATTGATGTGGGGGCCAAGTCGGAGATCTACAGCATCCTCAGTGAGCTCGTAGAGCAGGGGAAGAGCGTCATCATGATCAGCTCTGAATTGCCTGAGGCGCTGGGCATGGCGGACCGGATCTACGTCATGAATGAAGGAAAGATCAAGGGTATGCTCATGCACGATGAGGCAACCCAGGAAAAAATCATGCAAATCGCCCTGGTTGGGTAAGGGCGCCGGAAGTGCCGGGGCCTCCTTTTGGGCTTACAGGTAAGGAGCATACATGAGCGATAAGTCGATTGAAAAGGCCGGCGAAGGGGTGAACATGGCAAGCCTCATTAAAAATAATATTCGGAACTATTCCATGTTCCTCATGCTGGCCCTGATCATGGTGGTGTTTGCGGTGTTGACCAAGGGCACGAACCTGAATTCCCGTAATTTCACCAACATTTTTATCCAATATAGCTACGTTCTCATCCTCGCAGTAGGTATGGTGCAGGTCATCATCATCGGCGGAATCGACCTTTCGGTAGGTTCGGTCTGTGCCTTTGTGGGAGCTATCAGCGCCATGGTCTACAATACCGGTATCGGCATGGGGGCCACCCTGCTGGTAGCCCTGGTTGCGGGTCTTGCTATCGGTGCGTTCCAAGGGCTTTGGATTGCCTATCTCAGAATACCCGCCTTTATCGTTACCTTGGCAGGGATGCTTTTATTCCGGGGACTCACCTATATTATCACCCATGTGAATCCTATAGGGCTTAAAGATGATGGGTATAAGCAGATAGCATCCGGTATGCTGGATAGTAAGGCCCTACAGATGGGTGGGGTCCATCTCACTGCGCTACTGGTCGGGGTACTGGTCTTTGCCCTATACGTGATTACCGCATGTATATCTCGTCAACGAGACATACAGAATAAATTCGACGTGACTCCCAGAGGACTTTTCATCGGCAAGCTGATCCTGATAGGTCTCCTGGTCCTGGGTCTCAGCCAGCGCTTCGCCACATACCGGGGTCTTCCCGCAGTGGTGGTTGTGCTGGGGATCACGGTGTTTATCTTTCATTTTATGATGAAGAACACGGTTCTGGGTAGGTTTATCTATGCCGTGGGAGGCAATGCCCGGTCCGCTAAACTGTCAGGTATCAATTCTGAACTGATTACCTTTCTGGTTTTTTGTATTATGGGTCTACTCTCAGGCCTTGCAGGAGTGGTCTCCACAGGGTACATGAACTCGGCTCTTCCCCAGGCAGGAAACCTCTTTGAACTGGATGCCATCGCGGCCTGTTACATCGGCGGCGTCTCTGCATCTGGGGGCATCGGCACGGTGGTGGGGGTTATTGTCGGGGGCCTGGTGATGAGTGCCATCAACAACGGTATGTCCCTCATGAACATTGGTTCGGACTGGCAGTACGTGGTAAAGGCCTTGATTCTCCTCTTAGCGGTGTTCTACGATGTGTATACCCGGCGAAAAGCCGGTTTAGGCTGATAAGTGTAAAAGGGACCGCGGTGTTGCTGGGGTGAACCCCTGTGGTCCCTTGCGATCGAAACAGCCTCCCTATCCTGATCTGCGCCAGGGCTGAGAAATGGATTCCTAGAGAAGCGATGGTATGACCGGGCTTAGGGCCTGCATGGAATAGCTGACTGCCTTACATCAATGTATTGGGGTATGAGCAATCAAAAGTTCTTATTACCGTGAGTTCGACAAAGAAAGTCCGCCAGAGTTTAGTCCGAAATTACAGGAATTACTGCTCCTGTATCCGAATAATTCGCGAAAACGAACGTTCCTTCGCGGATCCTGAGTATTCCATCGAACTCACGTTTATTACGGTTTAAACAGGGTCGATTGTTTTTTTACGGCCCTTACCCTATAGTAGAGTAGCAGGAGTCTTTTATGCTGAGAGCAATGCGTAATATCGGTATCATGGCCCATATTGATGCGGGAAAAACTACTACCACCGAGCGGATCCTCTATTATACCGGGAAAAGCCATAAGATCGGCGAAGTTGATAATGGTGAAGCCACTATGGATTGGATGGAGCAGGAACAGGAACGGGGTATTACCATTCAAAGTGCGGCTACCACGATTTATTGGAAGAATTTTCAGATCAACCTTATTGATACCCCTGGGCATGTGGATTTTACTGCGGAAGTTGAGCGATCTCTCCGGGTTTTGGATGGAGCAGTGGCGATTTTTGATGCGGTCCGGGGGGTAGAGCCCCAGACCGAAACAGTGTGGCATCAGGCGGAACGGTATCAGGTACCCTGTATTGGGTATGTAAACAAGATGGACCGGGTGGGGGCCGACTTTTTTCAGGTATTGGAAGATATTAAGGTGAAACTGGAGACTTTCCCGGTGGCCATTCAGGTGCCTATTGGAAAGGAAGGGGGCTTTGAAGGGGTCATCGACCTTATTACCATGCAGGAAATTCGCTGGGATGCGGCTACTGAAGGAGAACAGGTGCTCCAAAGCCCTATCGCTGCAGCACGGGAAGGTCTTGCCCGGGAATGGCGGGAAAAACTCATTGATGCCCTATCCGGCTTTTCCGACCTCATAACCGAGCAGTACCTAGCCGGTGAGGAAATCAGTTCAGAACTCATCACCCAGGAATTACGGAAGGCGGTTCTAGGGCGTGCCTTGTTCCCTATCTTGGCAGGAGCCTCCCGGCGCAATATGGGGGTCCAGCCTTTGATTGACGCGGTAGTGGCCTATCTGCCTGCGCCGGATGAACGCGCTCCAGCAACAGCACATCATACAAAAAAAGACACCGAAGAAGAAGTCATGATTCCCTGTGATCCCGTAGGGGTTCCCCTGGGGCTGGTCTTCAAGATTCAGCATGATCGGGAAGCAGGGAGCCTCTGTTATGTGCGGATGTATTCGGGAGCTATCAAACCAGGGACCGGGGTGTTCAACGTGGGAAAACGAAAACGGGAGCGGGCCAACCGGATCCTGCGGATGCATTCCAATAAATCCGAGCCTCTGGAACGCCTCTCTGCTGGAGACATTGGGGTCATCATCGGGATGAAGCTTGCCCAGACCGGAGATACTATCGGGAGTGAAGGCTGGCCGGTGATGCTGGAAAAGATGGCCTTTCCTGAACCGGTCATCTCCGTATCTATTGAACCAAAAAACCTCTCAGAGCAGGAAAAACTCAAGGAAATTTTGGCCCTGCTCTCCAAAGAAGACCCTACTTTTACCACTAAAGAAAACGAAGAAACTGGCCAGCTCATCATCTCCGGTATGGGAGAACTGCACCTGGATGTACTGGTTACCCGGATTCTCAAGGAATACCATGTAGGCGCCAAGGTGGGGAACCCGCAAGTTACCTATCGGGAATCGGTGAGCCGGATAGTGGAACGGGACGAACAATTCTCCCGTATCATCGCCGGCAAGGAAAACGCCGCCTCCCTCAGCCTTCGGATAAGCCCGCTGGAACGAGGTACGGGGAACCGGTATACCTGCGAAGTAAAAGACCGGAATATTCCTCAAGCTATTTTTGACGCCATAGAACGGGGCATCCGGGGGGCTTTGACCGGGGGCATTGTCCTTGGGTACCCTTGTATTGATGTGGGGGTGAGCCTCATCCATATCGGGTATTCAGAATGTACAGGTACCGAATTGGCCTTTGAAGCCTGCGCCAGTCTGGGGTTTGACGAGGCTTGCCGGGCCGCTTCACCTATACTCCTAGAACCCATCATGGCAGTGGATCTGATCGCTCCCAAAGAATTCGTTGGGGATGTGATAAGCCTCGTAACCCAGCGAGGGGGGCAGATCTTGAGCATGGACTCTAAGGCATACAGTGATCACGTAAAGGCCCTCGCACCTATGGCAAAGATGTTCGGGTTTATGACGGCTCTCCGTTCAGTGAGCCAGGGCCGAGGTACCTTTACCATGGAATTTTCCCATTTTGCTTTCCCCGCTAAGTGAGCCTGGCATGATTCGAAACACGGACTCCCGGGCTGCTTGAAGATGAGCCCTACTCCCGGCTTTAGTGCTGATAAACAGGAATTGGGGCGCGGGCCTTTCTATATCACCACTTGATTTTTGCCGCTGCGCTTGCCGATATAGAGGTTTTTATCGCTCGCTTCAATACTGGCATCCGGGTTAGTGAGATCAAAGGGCGCGACCCCCACGGTAACGGTCAGCCCCAGGGTGCCTTTCTGTTTAGTTTTAATCTCAGTTTTAGCAAGTTTATTCCGCAGTTTGTCCATCACACTCTGAGCATCGTAGATGGTCACATTCTCCATGATGATGAGGAATTCTTCCCCGCCCCAACGGAAGATCCTATCGGTTTTCCGCAGGTTGCTGTAGAGAAAAGTGGAAAGGAATACCAAGATTTCATCCCCGCAAGGGTGTCCATAGGTATCGTTTATCTTCTTAAAATCATCAATATCCAGGATGGCCACGCATATATGCTGATCTTGATTTTTGAGGGTGTTGAAATAGATTTCCGTATACCGGCGGTTGTACAAACCGGTGAGGGGATCCGTATAGATCTGAGATGCCAGTTCCACGAGCCGCCCTTCCTTGACCCCCAAGATGATGAACTGAACAAAGGTATTAATACTGATCTCAATGATAGTGCCGATCAGCATGATGTATATGTTTACCATGGTCATAAAATGGCTAAAGGGTTCAGAAAAAACGATGAGCGGAGGGGTATGAGCATCGCGTAAGCCCAGCAGGGTAATCACCCCTAGAATAATCAGGACTATAATCCTGCGTAGTTTCGCGGTTCCATAGGGGAACAGGGTCAACATCACGATAATCAATAAAAAGTAACCAATAATATACGAAGAGATACCGCACATATACGCCCCAATAGAGGCGTATAGGATCGCTTCTAGGGAAATAATAAAGCCCCCTTGTTTGTATTTTTTCCCTTTAAGGAATAAAAATACCACCAGATAAACCAACAAACTCCCGCAGTTGAGGAAAACAAAGAATTGGATCTCCTGAACCACATAACAAATCAGAAAAAAAATATGTATCAGCACACAAAAGATCAAAGAGACATAAGAAATCAGATACAGACATAATTCATCGTCCTGCTGAAAGGACTGTTTCAACAGGTTTGCGATGAAATTATCTCGTAGCTTATGAAGCATATCTTACATTCTATTAAAATTGAGGATAACCCACAAGGCTAATGCTTGCCTTTTACTTTTCTCTGGTGGTATTATATAAGCACTACATATATTAAGAGAGGTATTATATGGCGTATACGGTTAATCAGGCTGAGTGTGCTAATTGTGAAGCCTGTGTAAGCGAATGTGAGGCGGGGGCAATTTCCGAGAAGGACGGCGCTCAGTGGATCGATCCCGCAAAATGTCAGGATTGCGGCAAATGTGCTGAAGCCTGTCCATCAGAAGCTATTGCTCAGGCATAGCATCAGGAGGATCAGTGCGTAAGGCAAGGGATGAAAATCCCTTGCCTTTTTTATCGGTTTCACCTAGAATAAAATGAATTCGATACCCTACCCATGAAACATTTTGGGAGCACTATGGGATCCCTAGAAAAAGACAAACCTGTTTCAGCCGTAGGGACCCATCGAACTTCCCTGTATATGAGACTGAAACAAGCGGTACCCCTCCTACTCATAACGGTTATCATGTTTCTTGATAGACCGGTCCCTACCCAGGGGGCGGAGAGTATGGATCTAGGGTTCCCCAAGATTTCCCGCTTGGATCCCCGGGACCCAGGATTTAAACAGTATCTTGCGGATGTGGAATTGGCCCGGCGGCGTATTTTTAACCTGGAACAGACCGGGGAGACCCCCTTAGTTATTGCAGAAGCCCTGACCGTCTATGCCTATACTCCTAAGCATAGCGAGGATCTGCTAAGCCTGGCAGCCCGGTGTACGATTTCCTATGCCAGTTTGGTAACCCTCAATCGGATCGCCCATCCTGGTTCACTGGAACACCGGGGCCCGCTGCTGCTTCCCTCGGCACCGGGGCTCTTCATACCCGACCCTCCCCAATCGGATCTGGAACAGCTCTTGGCTTCCACGAGAATGAACGAACCGGGGATTACCATAACCCTGAATCGAAAGGAGGGGAAAGAGCGTTTTCGGTTTATTCCCGGTGCAGATTTTAACCCTACTGAACGGACTTTTTTTCTCCATACCGGTTTTCGATATCCCTTACGAAACTACCGATTGACCAGTAACTTTGGTATGCGGGTAAATCCAGTTACCGGAGTTTTAAGAAACCATAACGGTTTGGATCTCGCCGCTCCCTCAGGAACCGAAGTATACGCTGCCCAGGAAGGGGTGGTTACTGAAATCGGGGAAGACCGGATTTATGGGAAATACATCATCATCCGTCATGGGAATAATTGGGTGAGCCTCTATGGGCATCTGTCCAAAATTGATACGGTCTTGCGAAAACAGGTGGAATCCGGTAGTCTTATAGGTAGGGTAGGGTCCACGGGACAATCCACAGGGCCGCATCTGCATTTCGAGTTACGGCAAAACGGAAAAGCCCAGGATCCAGACAAATACTTATTTCAAGAAGGAATTCGGTAAAGAAAAACATGAAACCCAGGTACGGTGTACTGGTTTGGTTACTTTTCGCTGCTTTTCATCTAGAGGCTGAATCCATACGGGTCTTGATTACCGGGGATATGCAGGTTTCGTTACATAATCCCGAAGGGGTATCAATGCCCCTTTCCTATGTTAGTTCAGTGGTGATCGCCCTGGATCAGGAGACTCGATTTTTTAGAGGAGTATCCCTGGAGTTGACCGTCCCACAAACCTTTCTTCCCTATTATGGGAGCCTGGCTATTGTCCTGTACGCGGATTTGGATACGATCCCAGATCCGGGTATTACCGATATAGGGGGACGGCAAATCAGTTTTGAACTGGTGCCGAATAAAATTCAGACCGTCTATCATATTCCGCTCCGGACCGCTCATGGGTTGCGAACCACTCCCTATACGTCGGTTCCTACGGGCATCATCCCTCCCTCGGCATTTCCCATCCTCTTTAGGCTCATGCCGGTTATCAAGGGATTAAGCGAAGAGATCGAGTCCATGGTCTTTCAGTTGCATGTGAAACCTATTCTCACTAATGAGGGGGCGGTTCGGATCGGTTTCCGCTATCCTGAACAGCTTCCGGGGAAACCTTTCATCCTCCTGGTGGATGATGTACTCATCGAGCGGACTGAGGAAGCACAGTTCTTACGGGAAGGGGAACATCATCTGGTGATCCTTTCCGATGCTTATCGGAATGAAAGCCGGCGTTTTCTCGTAGAACGGGGCAAAATTCTGGACATCACCATCGAATTGCAGGATCCCACTCCCCTTATTATCTTTGAAGCCCCTGAAAATACCCGGATTTATTTTGATAATGAACTGGTGGAAGACACCCAACGATCCTATCCCGTGGAACCTGGGGGGCATGAAGTCAAATTTCAGATGAGTGACTATTCAATTATTAGGCCCCTCATCGTACAGAAGGGAAAAACCTACAAGGTCGCTCTTACCGTGGATGTGATGGTTTCCGAAAGCGAATAAAGATAAAAAGGGTTAAGAACGGGCATGAGGCTGCCGATATATTATATATCGGACATATAGTTCCCCTCCCAAATCACTATATGTTTGATAAGCCTCAAGGGCTGGCCGGTTTACACCGGCCTTTTTTGTGTACAGCCTGCTATCTCATGGGTTCTATGAGGTTTCCATCCTGTTCAATGAGCCGTTCGGTTTCATCTTTCATATAGACACGGATGGTCGGATTTTTAACGAGACCGTCCAGGTGCATGAGACAGGGGGCATCGTTGTCGTAATTGAGCCCTATGGCAAAATGACAGGTGTGAAAGGCTTTCTCGTCCTCCAGCATGTGCCCAGTAATACGAGCCTCTGGATTAAGACCAATACCGATTTCTCCGAGGTTTCGGGCATTCCTCCCGTATACCGCTCCTGCTCCCTGGGGCAGGGTTCCCATCTTTTCATATTCCCTGGCATTAGCTTCCGCTAAACTGAGGGTCTCTCGCAATGCTGCAGCCTCATCACCCCCTTGTATAGCGGTGATGAAGCCTTTTTCCAGGGTGCAATGTATGGGCTCTCGGATACTGATGTCCCGGTCATGGAGGCTGATGGATCCGTCAAAGACGATGATCCCCTGGGCAGTTCCATTTTCAGGGCTGATAAAGGTCTCTCCTGCAGGAAGATTCCCACCCCGACCCCCTTGGGAGAAGTCTCCATCATCGGATTTTGCCTGTCGTCCCCGGAGGGAGCAGCGGATATCGGTCCCCCCTGGAGCGGTGATGTGTAGGGATACTGCTTCGTCCAGCGCGGCCTTAACCCAAGCGCAGCGGCTTTTCAGCAATGCATAATCAATGAGCACGGTACGGATGAAAGATTCTACGGTAATCGCAGGAGACCAGAAGGATCGGCAGGTTTTTTCACCGTACAGTTGCAAGTGAAAGATATGATCGTAGTTGACCCCTTGATAGGTATAGGGTGTGGCAGTACCCTTCTTGTCTTTTCCTAGCTTTTCCGCGCTCAGGGAAATAAATACCTCAGGCTGTGCGGAAAAGGCGGCAATCACCCCGGGTTCGGCAAAATCCAACTGGGTTTTTATCGGCTGGAATAGGAGCAAGGGAAGCCCACCCACATCAAGAGACATGTCGTACAGGGCCTCCGCAATGGCTGCCACTTCTGTTTCAGGATTTGTTACGATGATGACCTGTTCACCTGGCTTAACCATAAGGCAATTTTGGATAGCAATGCGGGCTGCATCTTGCAGGGATTCAGATAATAATATTAGGGGTTTGTTATAGACAAATTTTGAACGGTTTTTATACATATCTTTATTATAGCTTTATTGTACGGACTTATCCATCTGGATTAGCCTATCTTGATAGGCCCTCATCCTTCTCCTTCCTCTAACAGGTCAATTACCGAAGAGGAAAACCCTTCGTATTTTAGTTTTTGTCTTAGGTTGGTACTAGATCCATTCCGGATAGGATGTTTTTTTTCAAGGTACTGGTTCAGCATAGCCACTTCAGTATCAAAATCCAGCACCCCGGTGAGGGCTTTCTGGGCCATGTCCCGATCAATACCTCGGCTGCAGAGGGCGGTGAGGAGATACCGGGGACTTTCGAGTCTCCGGGCCAGCCGACCGCGCAGCCACATCTGGGCATATCGGTAGTCGCTGATGATGGCTTGCTCGATTAAACGGGAAACTACTCGCTGTACACAAGGGGCGGCATGGCCTCGTTGTTTAAGTTTACGGGATAAACCTAGGCTGCTCTGTTCTGCCCGGGCTACCAAACGTAAGGCCTGACCTTCAGCCCGTACACAGGACGCGGCAAAACGCAAAGCCTCTTCTTCCTGGCTAGACAAAACTTTATCCACTACACAGAGGGCCTGTGGGTAATACTCCGAAGGCACATAGACCAATTTTATGGAAAACAAAGAACCGTCTGAAAGCTCAATCCGGTACACCTCAGCTTTCGGATCCCCTGAGGATCTTACAGAAACCACCTGCATAACGATAGCACCCCACCTTTTCCCACTGAGGTGTTTTAAAAAATTCGGGAGATTTTGAAAGAACCCTCGCTATACCGGACGTACAGTAGGGTATGCGTCATGCTGGGGTTTAACGCTTGGAGAACTGGAAACGCCTACGGGCCCCAGCTTGACCATATTTCTTCCGTTCCACCATCCGGGAATCCCGCGTCAGGTACCCCTTGGCCCTCAGACTCGTATAATGCCCCGG
>JAIRLU010000065.1 GCA_031259215.1 Treponema sp.
AATGAGTTATGTAAAATTATAGACTACCTAATTAGGGTGTCTATATATTTTTGCTATTTCTATATATTACAAGGAATTAAGAACACAAACACCCTAAAACGAGCGGAGTTAGGGATTAATTCAGGTTGAAGCGAAACAATCGGGGATCTGAACCCGGAGATCCGAGTTAAAAGCCAAGTAACCAGAGGTAGTAACGCAGGTTATGCAAAGGTCAATGCTAGGTATGGGGCGTAACATGCGTTAATGACCTAGGGTTTTTCAGGCCTCGAACCCCTTTTGCTGCTTAATCCGCTGGACAGGGGGCCTGCCGAGGCCCCCTTCAAGGCGCTTCATGCAGAGCGGAGCTTGGTCTTCATCAGGGCAGCTAAGGCCTTTGCCGTAAAACCCAAGGCTTCTGCCACCTTGTTCGCAGGCCCGGATTCGCCGAAGCGGTCGATGGAAAAGATCCCCGCAGGCGGGGCCCAGCGTTCCCAGCCGGTCCTCACCCCGGCCTCGCAGCAGATCACCGGAGCCCCCGCAGGGATGACGGCCTCCTGTAGAGCCTTTGGCTGGGCCTCGAAGCGTTCCCGGCTTATCATGGACACCACCCGAACCTTCCCCTGGACCTGGTCCGCGGCTTCCAGGGCCAGGGAAACTTCAGAACCCGTGGCGATAAGCACCAGCTCAGGCTGTTCCGCTCCCTTTCTCACCACATAGGCGCCGGTACGGAGGGTGTTTTTCCAATCCGGATCCTCCTTGGGAAAGACCTTGAGGTTTTGCCGGGAAAGGGCCAAGACCGTAGGGCCATCCTGCCGTTCCAGCGCCATAGCCCAGGCCTCTGCAGTTTCCTCTGCGTCTGCAGGACGTAAGGTGAGGACGCCCGGAATGATCCGGAAAGAAGCCAGATGCTCAATGGGCTGATGGGTAGGACCATCTTCTCCCACGAAAATTGAATCATGGGTGAACACATAGATAAGAGGCTGCTTCATTAACGCGGAAAGCCGGAGCGCGGGCCGCAGGTAATCGGAAAACACCATGAAAGTGGCACAGAAAACCCGGAGTCCCCCGTGGAGACTGATACCGTTGGAAACTGCCGCCATGGCAAACTCCCGGATTCCAAAATGAATGTACCGGCCTCCTCGATTTGCTGGACTGTATACCCCCGCATCAGGGATGCCTACGGCGTTGGGGCCTTTCAGGTCTGCAGAACCCCCTACCAGGTTGGTATTGGCCGCGGCTAAGGCCAGGAGGGCCTTATTCCCGGCAGCGCGGGTAGCCACGCTGTCTCCAGGAGCAAACCGGGGAAGCGCTCCAGGACTAGCCTTACCTGCATAGAAACGGTCCCATTCCGCCCGCTTGTCCGGGTTTTCTTGGGACCAGGCATCGAATTCCTCCTGCCAGGACGCCCGGATCCCTTGCCACTCGGCCTGTTTAGCGGTGAAATAGGCCGCTGCCTCAGGAGCAACGTAAAAATCTCCCGCAATACCCAGCGCGGCTTTAGTAGCAGCCACTTCCTCTGCCCCTAGGGGCGCGCCGTGGACATCCGGGGTGTTCTGCTTATGGGGAGCCCCTTTACCGATAATCGAACTCAAGATGATGAGGCTGGGTTTGTTGGTTTCTGCTTTGGCCGCTGCGGTGAGCCGGGCCAGGGCCTCGAAATCATACATAGAACCTGCCTGCACCTGCCAGCCGTAGGCCTCATATCGTTGAGCCACGGCCTCGGTAAAGGCCAGATCCGTACTGCCATCAATGGTGATCCGATTGGAATCGTAAAACACGATAAGCTTACCCAGCCCCAGGTGGCCTGCCAGGGAACTCGCTTCTGCAGAAACCCCTTCCTGCAGGCAGCCGTCTCCTACCAAAACATAGGTATAATGGTCCACGATGTTCCTCGTCTTGGTATTAAACCGGGCGGCCAACATGGTTTCGGCCACGGCCATACCCACTGCGGTGGCAATACCCTGCCCCAGAGGGCCTGTGGTGGTTTCAATCCCCTGGACAAGCCCATATTCAGGATGCCCTGCCGCATGGGAACCAATTTGCCGGAAGGCCTTGATATCCTCCAGGCTCATATCCTTATACCCCGCAAGATAGAGAAGGGAATAGAGGAACATGGAACCGTGCCCTGCGGATAGGACAAAACGGTCCCGATCCGGCCAGGAAGGATCTGCAGGATCCTGTCGGAGCACGGCTCCATAGAGGAAAGCCCCAAGCTCTGCGGCCCCCAAAGGAAGCCCTGGATGCCCTGAATTGGCCTTTTGAATGGCGTCCATAGAAAGGGCCCTCACGGTGAGGGCAATTTTTTCCAATGCGTTGCTGTTCATAGTGATACTCCGCTTGTTCATAGGATGCGGTAAAAGACCGCTGGATTTAGTATAGTTGAAATTCCCCATTCTGTCTTGGTACTGACCCCTAGTTGCGTATGGGAGGGGAGAAGCGTCTGGTGCGGACTGTCCGGGATGGAATGATCCAGGGATGGATTGCCGTCTTTTGGGGTTTGTATTACAATAAGTAGAAGAAGCATGGAAGACTATAGGAAAGATAAAAAAAATAGAAAAAATAAAAAACGATGTCTGGCGCCCTACCACCCGATATACCATGATGGACTTTATGCAGCTTACCTTTTTGAGCGCCTTGGAACAGAACCAGCGGATGGGGTACAGGAGTAGATAAAGGACCATGTTCCAATACATGCGACGAGCGTCCATAAACGTATATTTTCTGGGCTTTATGGGGATTGGCATTTTTTTTCAACCGGTGTTTGCTCAGACGAATCCCGATAATTCCCGCATGAGCGCTTTGCAAAGTTATCGGACTGGCCGGGATCTGGAAGGGATGAACCGTATGGATGAGGCTATGAGGTATTACAACCAGGCAGTACAGATGTGTGTAGACGATATCTCCCGGAACACCGCGACCAGAGACACCTATGCGGTGTTTACCTGGACCTTGCAGCGTCAAAAGCAATATGCCGATGTGATTATCTGGGGTGAACGGGCCCTTCAGTTGTACCCGAATGATTACCGTATCATTGAAACCATGGGAGAGGCCTATTTTTATCTTAACCAATATGACCGCTCCTTGAGATTTATGCAGCGGTACGTCAATTTCCTTCCCCAAGGGGACCGGACTTCGGTGGCCTATTTCTTCATCGGGGAGATTTTTAGGCTCCAAGGGAAATTCCTCCATGCGGATATTGCGTACACCACTGCGGTCCAGTTAGAACCCAATCTTTCCCTCTGGTGGTACCGTCTTGGTACGGTCCGGGAAGCTCTGGGAGACTTTACCGCAGCAGTTCAAGCCTATGAACGAGCCATCAGATTAAACCCTGACTACCAGGAAGCCCGGGCAGGGTTAGGCCGCTCCAGAAGATAAGCCGGTGACGGCCCCTTCCCCAGGTAGGCCCATCCTTTTCTCTGGGTTTATCGGAGTATCTACGCAGATGCATCCAACCAGCAATTAGAAAAAATCGAAGAACGTTTCTTTTAAGCGGTTTACCGATAGGGTTTGAGGTTTGGTAAGCGCTATGGGGCCTAGAGTATTAAGGATCTCATTAATCTGAAGTTTGAGGGTAGTTTTATTGATACTGACCAATATAAGAAAATTATATACTTTCCGGTCTGGGCTGACGCCGTCTTCTTGAAAATATTGTTTTAAGACCCAGAAATCCCCTTCTTGAACCGCACCGCTATACACGGCATTGGAAGCAGCCCTTATCAGGGCCTCAAAAAAGCGGCCGTATTCACCCTCCGGGTAGGTGCTTACCGTCTTGGTAATGCGCTCCTGGATCCGGGAAGCCACCAGCCGGGAGCAGTCCTTGGAAAGGACAAATCCCGAAGACCATTGCTGTAAGGCATTGAAGTTGGTCCCCTCTAGCTCACTGATGAAGATATAGGTATCAGCATATTGAGGGAGCCTTTCTATGCCTGGAATCCCTTCACTCTCATACTGGTTTACCCATTCGGGGATCTCTTCGCCTAAGGCGTTGGTCTTGTAATCTATAATCTGATATAATTGGATTATTTCTACCGGTGGCGGCGGGGTCCATTGGATGGGTAACTCTGGAGGGTCCCCGGTACAGGCCGCAAGGATTGTTACGCCCATAAGACTCACCAAAACGAAGGTTTTTTGCATGGATCTAGAACATTTCAGGAGAAACTTCGTTTGGCTGAGAGGATATAAGCGGAACTGGTATCTTCGTAAAGCGGATACCCACTTCATCGAAGATCGCCACGAAAGAGGACGGCTTCTTGGCCTCCGGTATAGTCCCGGAGAGGGGTATTTCCGAGCCAAACTGAAATGTCCCTTCTCCGCTTATGGGGGCAGCCAGGGTGATGGTACAGGGATTTGATTGTATATCCCTATCTTCCAGGTATACCAGGGCAGTAAACTGGGTTTTCTGGATACTAAAGGTCATACTAAAAGTAACAAAATCCCCTATTTCAAGGAGAGGAGAGGACGCCTCTGGGGAGAGAAGCAGCGCTTCTTCGTAGGATAGATCCCCTGCAGAAACGCTCAGGCTCAGGGTTTCTCCTGTAAAGGAAAGGTCTATATCCAGAGGTTCTGCAGAAGGGTCTTCACCTATAAAGACCGTCTTAAAAATAGTTCCTTGAGCAAAGAGTATACCCCGGAAGAAGATCTGCCCCGACCCTTCTTCCTCATCGGATAGGAGAAAGGGAGAGCTGGGCAGCAGATATACATCTTCAGGCCCTATGGAAAGGCCATAAATACGCCCATAGGGCACCCAGCGAGGTTGCTGCTGGGTCTTGGAATGAAGGCTTCTTTTTGAATCCTTGGGATCTTTTGTATCCAGGAGGTTGTTCTGAAATTGATACCAGTGGGTGAACTGATCCGCCTGATCAAAAAAATACCCTGGTATTTCACTCTTAGCCGATACAGGCAGGGATAATTCTTTGGATTTTCCGTAAAGGAAGGTATTCTCAGGAGGTTTGAAGGGGAAAAGCACCGCTTTTATGGTATAGAATCCCGTCCGTTCCGGAGCTTTCCAGAACAGATACCGAGCGCCTTCAGATAGCGGCCCCTCACCGATACGTTTTTTCCCATTATACCAGATCACATAGGGATCGAGGCGGATATCGGAAATGACCTGGGCTTCGATCAGTACATTGACCCCGGGAGGTACGAAATAGTCAGTTTTAGAAGAACCAGGAAGGTACCGCTGAATATCATCGAAGTTTAATGCGGCATCACCAAGGAAATAAACCGGCCATTCAATAGCGGCCAACACAGCTTTTTCCCCAAGTACCTGGAAAACCAGGGTGTATTGCCCAATTTCCAAAGATTCGGTGATTTTGTATGAAGGAAGATCCTGATCTAAATGAGTTACCGAAATTATCTGGTCGGTTTTCCCAGGGTTAAACGCATAGTTTCTGCTTTCGGAACTTTCCGGTACATAGATCGCAGGGATATCAGCATTTACCGCAGGTTCAGGTATGGAAGGATAGCTCAGCGAGGTTGCAGGCATTTCCGGCTCACTTGGTACCGGGGGTATTAGTTGCGCTTCGATTATCAGCGGGGCTTCAGCTTCTTCCTCGGTTTTCTTTAGGATTGTCTCTGGTTCCTCAGGTATTTCCGGCTCGATTAGTATAGGAGGGTCTGGGACTGTTTCCGGTTCAACTATCACTGGAGATTCAA